>JBCCEO010000153.1:0-12728 GCA_039030255.1 Planctomycetota bacterium
ACCAAGTTGAATCTTTGTTCTTCAGCGAAGACACAGGTTTGCCAGCTCTCTTTGATGATCCAGAAGACCAAGGCCAAGATCAATTGGCAGGTTTGTTTGTCGAAGAATTGCAAGGCAAAAGCGGATTCCTTGATGCACTCGGCAATCCAATCACAGCTGATACAGAATGGACCAATGAAGTTGGCGCTGACGATAGCTTGCGCGGCTTTCAATTCGCGCCTGAGCCAAATGCTTTTGGAACGAACTTCGCGCAGTTGGTTTATCGTTTCAAAGACACTGGGGGTACGCAAGCCGGCGGACTTGACACGGACATCGTCAAACGCACTCTGAACATTAATGTGATTGCGGTGAACGACCCGCCCATCGGGGCCAATCGCACCCTGACAATCACCGAGGAACAGCCGCACTATTTTGTTCAAGACGATTGGGGATTTGACGACCCAGTTGATGGAACAGCGGCCAACTCATTCTTGAGCGTTACCATCGAAACTGTTCCAACCACAGGAGGTGTCTTGGAATGGTACAGCGACGCGAATCAATGGGAAGCAGCCAACGCAGGGTTGAAAGTCCCCACCTCGCAAATGCATCGCTTGCGTTTCATCCCAAATCTTGACGCTTTTGGCAACGGCTTAGGAGCATTCGATTTTCGTGTGCAAGACAACGGTGGAACGGCAGGCGGCGGATGGGACTATGATCTGCAGGTTCGTACGCTCGATTTCAACATTCAGCCCGTTGGGGATGCCCCAAGCGGAGCCAATGGCACGGTTGCGGCAGTTGAAGATACTGCATATCAGTTCAGTGTATCGGACTTTGGCTTTAGCGATCCCAACGATTCGCCCCCCGATGATTTTGTGGGCGTGCGCGTCGTGACGCTACCGGACGCCGATTTTGGAATACTTCAGAGTTACGATTCGGAGGCTGATTCTTGGCTAGACGTTCAGGCAGAGGGAGTCTACGCCCCGGATTCGCTGCAGTTCGTTCCCCTTCAAGACAAAGTGGGATCTGTAGATTTTCAATTCCGAGTCGTAGATAGCGGCGATGCTTCCCAGCAGGGAGCGATTAACGAGGATCCTCTCAATCGCAACATGACGATCACGATTGAGAACACTAACGATTCGCCGAGCCTGACCGAATCTCCGCCAATTGAATTCACTCAACTCACTGAGAATCAAACGGACAATGCTGGCGATTCTGTCGTCGCTGTCATTCTCAACAATATGGCCGATATTGACCCGAATTGGCTGTATGGGATCGCCGTACAAGGCTTGGACGGTCAGGACGGTGAGTGGTTGTATTCGACCAACCAGGGTGTGAACTGGGCGCCGATCGGCGAAGTCAGTGAGACCTCCGCGTTGCTTCTTCGTGGGCACGATAGGATCAAGTACATTCCCAATGAAGAACATGCCACAGAACCTACGTTGACGATACGTGCTTGGGATCAAACGGGGGCGACGGCGAACCAGTACGGAACGAAACAGCCTGTGGTCGGCCT
This sequence comes from Planctomycetota bacterium, assembly GCA_039030255.1. Classification (GTDB taxonomy): domain Bacteria; phylum Planctomycetota; class Planctomycetia; order Pirellulales; family Pirellulaceae; genus Aureliella. Next base: position 1,493 of record JBCCEO010000153.1, read on the forward strand.
GGGACCAGGTAGTCCGTACAGCCCAACTACGGCAGTCGCGCGAATGCTGATTACTGACGTAAATGACGCGCCGGTAATGCCTCCGGGCGTTTCCGCTCAATTTGGTTCGATCGATGAGAACCAGCTTCATAGTAGCGGTGAACTGGTACAAGATCTTTTGGGCGATCATATCACCGATGTTGATCCAGGGGCTTTGCTAGGCGTTGCACTTGTTGGTTCAAGTTCCAGCTCAGGAACTTGGCAGTTTTCGCTCGACGATGGACTTTCTTGGAGCAATGCAGGCGTATTGACTACTACCCAAGCATTGCTTTTGCGAGCAACCGACAGAATTCGATTCAAGCCCGATGGAAACAATGGTGGCACGCACACTTTGGTGGCTAAGGCTTGGGATCAAACTGGAGATTCCTTCGGGCAACATGGTACAAAAGTCTCGACCAATCTAAATGGTGGTTTTACGCCGTTCAGTATTGAGAACGCTACTGCAGCAATTAATGTTGCCGATGTCAACGACGCACCCACGGTGGCTGATGGATTTAGCTACCAGCTGCCAAACACTTCGTTGGATTTCGCTTCCCAGCCGGTTTCCGTATCGACTTTGCTTGAGCAATCCGAGTTTGAGGATGTCGACAACAATTCTCCATCAGGAATTGCGGTTTACGCAAACGTCGGCGTTGGGCACTGGCAGTATTCGACTTCCCCCGGCGTATGGATCGAAGTAGGCGCAGTGTCTAGTGCAGCGTCTTTGCTGCTCGATGCTTCTGCGGAGCTGCGATTCGTTCCGGAAGTCAACACAGAAGAAACTGCCTCGCTATCCTTCGTGGCTTGGGACCAAAGCGCTGGGACGGCGACGAGCGGAGCCAACAAGCACTTTGGTGATTCGAATCTGCGAGGTGGAGAAGCTCCGTTTTCACAGGGCACTGGGGCAGTCTCAATCAATGCAATCGAAACTGGGCCTCTCGCATTTGATGGAACGATAACGGTCGACGAGGATCTTGTGGCCGTCCTCTCTCAAGCTGACTTTCCGAACAACGTAGATGGCAGTGTTCTTAACGGTTTTTCTCGGCAGTTGGTAATTAAGTCATTGCCCGAGAAAGGCAAGCTGCTGCACCATGACGGCAATGCCGTCGCGGTGGATGATCTTATTGACACCACCATTTACGGCTATGCGCAGGCGGAAGCAGGCAGTTTTGCTCCGACGCTTACGACCCTCCAATATCTCGCCGATAGGCACGAGTTTGGAGATAACTACACCACAATCGAATTCTTGGTTGTTGAAAATGGCGTTGAAAGCAATGTGGCGACGGTTACAGTCAAAGTCAATCCGATTAACGACACACCGCAACCGGAAAATGACTTTTACAAACAAGAAAACGTCGTCACCGGCAACGTCATGGACAACGACCAAGACGTGGACAACAGCCATGCAACGTTGACCGCCCTGTTAGTGAATCCGCCAAGTTCCGCGGAGAATTTCACATTCAATCCAGACGGCAGCTTCAGCTACACACCTAGTGCTGGCGTAACCAATGACAGCTTCACCTATCGACTGGATGACGGCTTGCGTTGGAGCAATCCTGCGACCGTTGAACTTGTTGTGTCGTCAACGCTGAACAATGAGACTCTCAACGTGGCTGCCGTCGCTGATTCTACGTACCACGAAGGAATGTTCGGCGGAAACAATGATGGTAGCTCAACCTCATTGACTGCATATAGCGACTCAAACGGGTTTTCTTTCTCCACGGCTTGGATCGAGTTTTCCTTTCCGCCCGTGCAGAATGCGAATGTGACTTCGAGTACCTTGAACTTGGAAGTGCTTTCACGTTCGGCAGGCAACGGTTATGACCTGGGTTATTTGACGAGTCCTCTCGAAAGTGGTTGGGAACAGGATCCATTTTGGACTCCGCCCAGTGGAACGCATTTGGCGACGGTGCAAATAGCCACTGGACAGTTGTCGGTTGATATTCCGGCTAGTGTCATGGAGGAAGCATTAAGTACGGGGTCTCTTGTCTTGTCGATAGATGCTCCTCAGGCAGGTGGGTTTGAGGGGATAGTTGCAGACTTCGCGAGTCGGGAGCACTCCAATGCCGATTGGAGGCCGCAGCTTGATGTGGCATATACAACTGATAGCACTGGAAGCAGCGGCGTTGAACCCACTGCTGATTCCACAATTATCAATGATTGGTGGGGGGGGAGTAATGAAAATTCCGGCTCTACTCCGATTTTGGAATCTGGCGCTGGGATTGACCAGTCTTGGCATACTTGGCTCGAGTTTCCGCTAGATGCAAATACACCAACTGGCGATGACCTTCTCGGTGGTTCCATACGTTTGTTTGTCGAGGATACGTTTGGTGCGAATGCGCAAGAGTTCTTCGTTCATGACACTCCCTTTGCTCCTGGTTGGGAGAGTGACCCAAATTGGAGCCCTCCTCCAGGTGAGCAGCTGATCAGCAGCGCGACGCTTGCGCTTGGTGAGATTAATGTTCCGATCCCGGCGGAAGTAATCCGTAGCCGTGTACTGGCTGGAGATACGTCCATAAGGTTCGCTATCAAGGACATCAGTTTTACCTATGCACGATACGCGAGCCGGGAAAACCCCGATGCAGCAAAACGCCCCAAGTTCGTGGTCCATACAGAATCTACGAGTTCTTCCGGCAACGCGGTGCCCACTACGTCTTCACCTCCGCAAAAGTCAGTGGCACGGGACGATACGATCGTGTTGACCAGCGACATGTTTCCGTTCGATGATGCAGACAGCGATGATATTCTGCGAGCCGTTCGAATCGATGCCACTCCGAACGGAGCGACGCTAACGATTGATGGGGTTGTGGCACAGGCTGGTGACGTTGTGTCATTGCGGCAAATGGATCTAGGACAGTTTGTTTATGTTCCCGGAGATTCTGCGGGACAAAGCGCATTCGGCTTTAGCGTTTCGGATGGAGTCGATTGGAGTGATACGGAATATATCGTTGTCAATATCACTGGCCCCAAGTACCCCAGAATTGACTTCATCAACAATGTTGTCGTCAGGGAAGACGATTCCATATCCTTGACGGTTGAGCTCGATGATCCAAATACAAGTGAATGGTCGCTTTCGCTGTCTGCAGAGTCCTACAATCAATCTCTGGTGCCTGACGCAAATATTTCGATTTCAGGTAACGGTCCAGCTCGGACGTTGGAGATCGTTCCGACTCAACACGCCTACGGCACAACAGAAATAACTTTGACTACAAGTGACGGTGCAAATGAGCATGTGAGAACTTTCTTTGTCGATTTTTGGCCTTGGCGAGATGCACCGGAAGTCAGCTTGAATCCGCCATCATACATCATCAACGGCGAGTCCTTGGATGTTCCCTTTACGCTCTTCGACCCTGACACCAACGCGAATGACTTGGTGTTGACCGTTATGTCGGAGGATCAAGTCGTTTTGAGCGATTCTGATCTGTCGATTACAGGCACCGGATCTTCCCGGATTCTAACCATCGATGCATCCAACGCCAGTTTGGGCACTACAACCATCAATCTCACCGTGTCGGATGGTCCATTGGAGCCAACGGTGGTTAGCTTTCCAATACTGGTGCGAGACCCAACTCCTCCCACGATTTCGCCACTCGGTTCATTCACCATGAATGAGGATGAATCAGGATTTGAGATAGATTTTACCGTCGGCGATTCGGAAACCCCGTTAAACGAACTTGTCCTTAGCGCGACATCCAACAATGCAACTTTGGTAGCCCCAAGTGGTCTTCAGCTATCTGGAAACGACGCAGGACGCATGCTGACGATTTCTCCCAACGCGAATCAGCACGGCACAACCGAAATCACGATCTCAGTCACGGATGGACATGGGTTGACCAGCTCGGAAACTTTGCAACTGCTTGTCAATTCGGTAAACGATCGGCCCATGGGCGTTGACGGTTCGGCGCAGATTCTTGAGGAAGAAGTTTACACCTTTAGCATTTCCGATTTCCCCTTGAGTGATCCGAATGATTCGCCGGAAAACCAACTCGCTGGCATTCGGATTCAAAGCACGCCGCCAGCGAATGAAGGCAAGCTGCTGTTGAATGGTAGCGTTGTTAACTCGGGGGGAGGACAATTCGTTGCGGCCGCCGAGTTGCCGATGCTTCAGTTTGTTCCTGAGCCTAACGTTGTCGGAGTCGGAAAGGGAGGTTTCTCTTTCCAAGTTTATGACGACGGTGGTACTGAGAATGGTGGATTCAATAAGTCCCTCGCAGCGAACGAGTTCTTATTCGACATAACCAATGTCAATGATGCTCCTCGTGGCATTAGCAGTACAGAGGAGACAAACGAAGACAAACCTTGGCAGTTCTCAACAAATTCCTTGGGGTTTTCTGATCCTTTGGACAACCCAGCCAACAATTTGTCCGAAATCTTAGTCAACTCGCTGCCAACTTCAGGCACACTGCTGTTGAATGGAAGCGCGCTTACGGTCCCAGCAGTTATTCCTGTGTCGGAATTGACTAACCTGTTCTTCCATCCAGCTTCAAATCATCATGGTGATGCTGGAGAAGTGATATTTCAACTTCGCGACGATGGAGGAACGGAGAATTCGGGTGAAGATCTATCAGCTGAGTTCACGCTAAGCTTCAACGTAAAGAGTATTAATGACGAGCCGCAAGGTACGGACAATACAATTGCGATATTCGAAGATCAGGCGCATTCCTTCTCCCCAGCAGACTTTGGCTTTTCGGATCCGAACGATTCTCCGCCAGATGGGTTTGCAGGAATCGAAATCGTCTCGCTGCCAACAGAGGGCAATCTATTGCTCAACGGCAACAGCTTTACGGTGCCAAGATTTATCTCCTCCGAGTTTTTCGACCAGCTAAGTTTCATTCCGCCGTTGGATGCCCATGGTTCAGGTTTGGGCAGCTTTGACTTCCGAGTCGTTGACAACGGTGGAAACACTGGGGGTGGTCATGATACGGATTCTTCGCCAAATTCAATCGCCTTTGACATCACGTCCTTAAATGATGGTCCAGTGGGTGAGAATCGAATTATCGTTATCGACGAGGATACGCCCCATGTGTTTGCATCCAACGATTTCGGATATCAAGATGATGTTGACGCCCCGAACTCGCACAATTTCATCGCGGTTCGTCTCACCACCCTACCCACTGAAGGCAGCTTGGAATGGGAAACGGTCGCAGGTTCAGGGCAGTGGGAGCCGGCTGCACTTGACCAAGCTATACCGATAGAAGAATTGGGGCGTTTGCGTTTCGTTCCAACCAATCACGCGAACGGAACAAATGTTGGGAATTTTCTTTACAAGGTTCAGGATGACGGTGGAACAGCCAATGGGGGTGAAGATTGGTCACCCATTCCAGCGAAAATAAGTTTCGATGCGAATCCGATCAATGACGCGCCCGAGTTGAATAAGAATGGAGGTTTTCCGTTCACGACGATTACCGAGGATAACGTCAACAGCTCTGGTGACTTGATTGCGGACGTCATCGATTCTGATTTGGCGGATATCGATTCTGCAAATCTGGGCATCGCGTTAGTCGGCACGCAAGCCAGCCACGGGGCGTGGCAATACTCGCTAGATGGCGGTGCATCTTGGGCTGCTGTTGGGAGTGTGTCAGAAGGTTCGGCCTTGCTCTTAGATTACGGGAGCCGACTGCGTTTCCTCCCTGATGCGATTGATGGAAATGAAGCCACCGTTTCATTCCGGGGATGGGATCAATACGACGGTAACGCCGTTGGGCAGTATGTGTCCATCAATAGCGTCGGCGGCAGCAGCGCCTACAGCGAGGAGGCCGCAACTGCAACACTAAGCGTTACTCCGGTCAACGATGCTCCAGAGGTTACCTCAGGTCAAGTAAACGGACTTGTTTTGTATCCTGGAGTGGCCCAATCGGTGGGAGGTTTGCTAGATGCCGCCGAATGGTCTGACGTTGATCCATCCTCGCTTCGAGGAATTGGGGTCGTCTCAATTCTAGGAAACGGGGATTGGGAGTACTCAACGGATGGTGTGGCATGGCACGCAATCGGCGCAACTAGCCTAACGCAAGCACTGCTACTGAGCGAACAATCGCAGATACGCTATCAACTTTCTGCGATCCCAGGAACAGCAACGATTCAGTTTGTTGCTTGGGATCAAACGGTAGGCACAGCCTCAACGGAATCGCCAAGTTATGGCAACGCATTTTATGGAGGAGGAACCAACGCTTTTTCATTAAACCTAGCGTCTACGTTTGTATCATTACCCAATAGTGAACCCATCTTTACGTCGAACTCCGTGACGAGCGTTGAGGTTGGTGCACAATATCGATATCTATCCACAGCAACGGACGCGGAGGGAGACTCACTTGAGTTTAGCATCGGTGCGATCAATTGGCCCGATGGCTATGTTCCGCCCAACGGACAGGAGATTGAGTTTGAATATGTGAATAACGGAATCGAGCAGTATGGAGTTTACACCTGGACTGCGCCGGCCGAGCTTGCTGGTCGAACCGTGGGTATCGAGGAAGCCGTCAGTGATGGGACAAGTACGGTTCGTCGCTCCTTCGATCTTGCTGTCTCGCCCGTGCCGGACAATAACGCGCCCGTCATCGTAAGTGAGCCGGATACTGACTATCACCTGCCGGTGGAAGTCACAGTCGTCGATAGCCCTGACCCCGTGACGCCGTCTTCCATCAGCCTGAGTCTTGGCGATGGGCAAGAGCAAACAGTCCAAGTCTCGATCGATCCAACCCAGTTTGGAAATCCCATGGCGGACGTCGTTGTCGTCTTGGATACCTCAGGCTCGATGCAGGACGCTATCGACTGGACCGGCAATACTCTGCAACTCATTCATGACAAGCTGATAGATCTTGGCATCGGGACTCCCGAAGACGGTGCGACTGGTTCTGGGTTTAGCGAACCGTTTTCCGAAACCTTTGGAAACCGCTATGCGCTTTTGACTTATCGCGGGACCCCCATTGCGCATTCAATTGCCGACTATGAAGACGATACGAGTCAGTTGATTCTTCCGCCAGCCAATTCAGATGCACTTTGGGGAAATGTTTCGCAGCTGAAACAGGCGGTTGGTCTAGTAACCGCACCTGACGGCGGGACTGAACCCGGCTTGGACGCGCTGCAACGCATTCTTTCCAGCAATCCTGGAGAAGGTAAGCCAGAGTACGAGTTTCGGGCAAATGCAACGCCGACCATTATTCTGGTGACCGACGAAGAAGTCTCAGAAGGATACTCGCTCAATCTACAACAGACCATCTTAGATGCTTTAGTAGCTAATCCTGAAGATCGTTCTGATGACTTTGTATTTGCGCCGATTATCTCGGCCGGTTGGATAACAGATCAAAAAACGGGGCCACATAACACGGTCCATGTCTTCGACGATACCGTTCGTGATAGCTGGTGGGTGCATGGAGTATCTGCAAACATAGATCTCATGACGCCCAGAAAAACGCTTGAGAGTTCGTATGCTTTGGGTGTTGAGCCGACAGCAAATGGCAGCCAAGTCATTTTTGAGGCGACACATCCAGTTCAGACTACACCGACGTCCAGTCTGGCCATCGCATTCAATCCGAGTATGCCGCAGGATTTCACTATTGCAGTTGCCGAGGATCGCTTCTCACCATTCATGCAGCTGTCGACGCTTTCGATTCCCCATTCGTCAAACACGCCTTGGTCTGAGCGTAGCCTTGTTTTCGCAGATTTTGGGAACGTGCCAGATACCATTGGAGCCATAAGGATTGTCTCCGAAACAGGAACGTCATCTTTCGAGATAGATGACATCCGTCTGGACGGAACATCACAACATCGTGGAGATCTTGTTGAGTACGAAGGGCTTTGGGAGGAACTAGATGATGTGATACGGTTTACTCCGGACAGTGTTCGAGGTGAAACTGGGCGTCTATATACAAGAACTCAACACGAAACGATCGTTGGGCTCAAAGGGCTTCACAATTGGGTGTTTAATTCGAAAGTTGCGATTCATGATACGCCAGAAGGAATCGCACCCACTTTCCGAGTTATTCTACGTGACAAGTTGGATCCGAACTTTTCCGGTGGGCAAGAAGAACCAACTTTTCTTGAAACGGACAACTACTTCTATATAGAAGCTGATGCCTCGAATAACCAGTGGTCAATTAAGCACAGCGCGATTCCAACCATCAACCAAGTTCTTGCTCTGCACCCAGGCGCAAGTTGGCCAGATTTGCAGCCTGGTGTGCCATTTGAGTTTACGCTTCGCGCTCTTGGGCCGGGTTCATTTCAGGCCTTCGATCAGGTGCATAGAGTAGATCTTTTTGTTGAGAATGAACCGATTGCGAGCGCCACGCTTCAAGTAAACATTGAAGGTGCAGAACACTACACGATTTCACATTGGATAGGCTTTGAGACGGAAGGTGTGGGGCTGGATGTAGACTATTGGAATGTTTCCGAATATGAACCCTACTACAAAAACAATATCAAGTCGGTTGTTGCACCGGAAACACTTCCCAACTTTACGTTTGTGGACGACGACCGCAGAAAAGTTGCTGCCGATTTCTTCAAGATCAACCACGGAAGTCAAGATGGACTTGCATTCAATGAATACGTTTTCGGACAGGATGCCCTGGGTTACGGCTAATTCTTTGAGCCTGATTCGAGTGAGAAATACTCCATTGCACCCGTCATAGATCTTGGACTGACCTATCCGTATCAAACGCAACATTATGTTGAACTAGCACAAGCTGTGCACAGCGGGTTCTGGGACCTCGGAGCAGTTCGTGACGGTGGAACAAGTGAACAAATTGCATTGGCAAACGCATTTACGACGAGTTTGAGTCGTGAGATTCTTTCCAAGAGAATCCAGGTAGTCGCGGATAGTCCAACTCTTGTGAATGTGACTCCTACCTATGATCCAAGCTTGCCGGAGGAACATTTTGCGTTCAATGCAACCTTCCGAGGGGATGGGACCTCAGATAGTTTTGAACTGAATTTTGTGCGCACCGAATCGGATGACTGCCAGGACGGAAGCTGCGTTATTGGGTCGATACCCGTTTTCCTTGCAAGTAGCTATTTGCACGACTTCGAAGTTTTCGATGTTGAGAATGACGAGCCTTTTGCATTCTCGTTTGATCCTGAACATCTCGATGATGACGGGCATATCGTGACGCATGGCGCGACGTTGATTGAAAGCGGTCGTGAAGGAATGCAAAGTGATCGTCTCGTTTGGGAGCCACCCAGCGTTCAGGTTGCTACCGAATTCGAATTCCGCGTGCTGGTTCATGACTCTGCTGGGCAGATCGGCAGGAAGAACTGGTCCGTTACCGTTCATCCTGCAGAACTTGATACTTCTCTCCCCGTTTTCTCATTAGATGAGTTAACGGTTGAGGACGATGTCGCCATATTGCCAGCAGCGAAGGAACTGCGTGGCTATAGATATGAGATCAACGCTACAGATGCGGACATTCAGGATCAAGCGACCCTTCGCTACTTCCTAGTGCCTGAGTTGGATGACCAAGGAGCTATCGTAAACCCAGTGCCGCATTGGATGTCTATTGATCGAAACACTGGACTCCTAAGGGCTCGTCCAGGAAGTAAACAGGTTGGTACGCACAATGTCATGATCGAAGTGCGAAATGGTCGCTTCCATCAATATCCCGATGGAAGGATTGCACCGAGTAAAACGCAGCAAAAATTCCAATTGGAAGTAGTCGAACGTGACCATATCAATCTGCCGCCTCGAATCACGTCTATCAACGATACAGCCGTACGACTCGGTAGCCAGTTGACGATCGAGGTGCAAGCGGTTGATCCAGATTACAACGACTTGCATTTCACTTTAACGTCCGCTCCTGAGGCCATGGTGATTGACCCCGTGTCGGGACGCATAGACTGGACGCCAGCGGATTCGGACGCTGACATTGCCCATCCCGTGACGGTATCCGTGAGTGACGGATTCGAAACCGTCCAAACTTCTTTCGATGTTTATGTCCAGCCACACAATCGCCCACCAGTCATTACGAGTGAACTACCCAATTGGGTCACCTATGCCGACTACATTCAGCCGTTAGATGCAATCGACCCAGATGGCGATTTTGTGCCAGTCATTCTCTCGCGTGGTCTTGCCGGAATGCAGCAGCGTTTCGTCGGTGACGGCACCGGAGAAGACTCGCTACAAACCGAAATTGTATGGCCTTTCGAAGCAATAGTTCCGGGTAATCATCGAATACGAGTTCGAGGGTTTGATACGGTCGGAGCTGTTGCCGTACGGGACTACTATGTCAAGTTTGAGAAACCCGCTTCAGAACCAGCCGATGCACGGCACTTTGTGTCGACAAGCCAGCCAACTTGGCGCGTTGGTTCGCAAGGCTCTGCCACGGTGATGTTGGTTAGCAAACAACCTCTGGGAGCCGGGGACTTCCAGCTTGGCGACACGGCACTGGCCCAAGGTGTCACCTTGGCGGTTGTAAGTTCAACTCAGCCTCCAAACGATTCGCGATCCGAGCTGTTCTACAATACAGAGGTTGCTATTACATGGACGCCGAATTTTGCGGGAGTCCATGAGTTTGAGGTGGTTTCTGGTGATCAAACGGAAACGCTTCGTTTCGAAGTATGGCCGCAGTTAGATCATGTCGACAATCGCCCACCCGAAATCGATAGCCTCAGCCTTGGAGTATTCGAACGAGACCGCGGTTTCGACAAACCAATTGAGTTTGTAGACCCTGATGGTGATGCGGTCGTCGTCTCCGCGGCAGATGGCTCTGGAATCATTCAGTCAAATCGCCTACAATCGAGTGCACCGACGGCTGGAATCTATCAGGTGCCCGTAAGGGCGACCGAGGCAAGTAGCTTGCCGGTGAGTTTCACACCTGGCGTACACCAACTCAATTCTGCAGAATCACTGCAATCCGCCTGGGTAATGTACAGTGTTGAATCTACGCAGAGCAGATTTGATCCAGCACCTCTCGCGAGTGATTCCCATCACTTCGTGTTTGTGAGACAGGAAAGCGGAGCTTGGTTCTATCAATCCCAATCACTCGGGCAAGCGGCATGGACCGAATTTACGCCGGAAGAGTCTGATGTGTTAGTTGCAACGGTGACCGGCCAATCTCTCATCGCGCATACTGAGTTCGGATTGGAAGCAGGGATTCAGAAAGGGATCGAATTGCTGCCCGGGACGGATCCAATTGCATTTGCGATCACAGGATCGAACTCCTTTGAAGTGACGGGTTCCACTTTTGGCGCACGGAAGTCAACCGAAGTCTGGATGGAGACGCGAATCCTCGAC
>JBCCEO010000154.1:0-12646 GCA_039030255.1 Planctomycetota bacterium
AAGCGAATACGTCAAGCAAACTGATCTCCGACCTAGAAAGATTGCGTCGCTCTTGGCCAAATGCTCCGCTGCAATTGCGTACGCCCACGGCGAAGGAATTATTCATCGCGACCTAAAGCCTGCGAACATCCTGATGGACCCGAAAGATGAGCCGTGCATTACCGATTTTGGTTTGGCCAAGCGAGTTGACGAAAAAGGCGAAGTTACCGCCACTGGTCAACTGCTTGGGACGCCAAGTTTTATGTCTCCGGAACAAGCGCGAGGAAAGCAAAGTGAGGTCGGACAGGCTAGCGACGTTTATTCTATCGGCGCCGTTTTGTATTGGATGCTAACTGGTGAAGCACCGTTTCGCGCTGAATCCGTGACAGAAACCCTTCGGCTGATCAGCGAGCAGGACGTTACACGACCTCGGAAACTGGATAAATCAATCCCGGCTGATTTGGAAACGGTATGTTTGAAGTGCCTACTGAAGAAAACTGAGGACAGATACGCAAACGCCCAAGAATTATCGGAAGATCTGCGTCGATTTGCGGACGGCTATCCGGTGCTCGCCCGTCGCGAATCAAACCTAGTTCGATGGGGACGAAACTGGGTTCGAAGAAAGTCACGTGTCGTAGCAACGGTCGCTTCCTTCCTAGCAGTCGTACTCGGCGTTTGGTCATTTACGGTTTGGCATAAATCAAGTCGTGATCTCGAAGTGGCAGAAAGCCGAAGTAATGCGCTGGAGGCTGTGCAGGCAATGGATTTGGAGACGCCGCTAGGGTTGGTTCCAATCCCGGTACCCAGCGACAATGCACTTACGGCCGGCAAAGTCAAGCTTGGGCGGGCGCTGTTTTTTGATAGAAGACTCTCATTCGAAGGGGATCTAGCCTGTGCAGATTGCCACAATCCGAAAATGGGTTGGGCCGATGGTCTGCGAGTTGCATCAGGAACGCATGATCTTCCTGGACGCAGGAATACGCCTTCCGTGATCAATGCCGCTAGCAACTCTCACTTTTTTTGGGATGGTCGGGCCGACGATTTCGAACACCAGGCACTCGGACCATTGCTCGACCCGAAAGAGATGAACAATCCTAGCGAAGAGTATTTCGTCCAATCTATTGCCTCCGACGAAATTTATCTTTCGCAGTTCGAGCTTTGCTTTGCAGATGGTCTAAACGCCAATAATGTGGCTAAAGCGATTGCAGCATTCGAACGTACCTTGCTGGCAGGGAATTCGCCTTACGATCGTTTCCTTGATGGCGACGAGACGGCGATGAGCATTTCAGCCATGCGAGGACTAGAGTTGTTTCGCGGCAAAGCAAATTGCGTTCGCTGTCATACTGGTTCCTACTTGTCGGATCATGAGTTTCACAATATCGGACTTCCGATTCCCAAAGAGCAGCCAGATTACGGACGAGAGGACATAACTGGAAAGGAGTCCGATCGCGGCAAGTTCAAAACGCCTTCTCTTCGCGACGTTCGTAAGACCGCTCCCTACATGCACGATGGTTCCCTGGCAACCCTCCGCGATGTCGTCGAATTCTATAACAACGGTGGGATAGAGCCAACAAATCTTGATGCAATGATCGAGCCGCTTGGGCTATTGAAGAACGAAATCGACGATCTCGTCGTCTTTCTGAGCGAAGCACTTTCTAGTGACGACTATCCCGAGTGAGATTCGGCAGTTGCAGTCGCAATCTGCAATTCTAGCCTCCATATTCCCATCGACGGATTGCCTAAGTCATTTTCTATCAATGATGACTTACCTGCCGTAGATAGTTTTCTCGGAAACTCGAGAGGTTTCTTGCGGGGCTATCGGCGGTTCGCGCCATGTACCCAATTGAAAGGCAAGAATCACTTTGATTTGCCAAAGAGAAAGAAGTTTCGAAAGGGAACAAGCGATGTTGAAGACAATTACAACACAGGTTTTGATGGGTTTGGTCACGGTTACAGCTATCTTCGCAAATGCAAGCAGTGCGATGGCGAGAGTACAAGTTTGGGAAAATGGAACGACACTCCAAATTCAAGGTTCAAATCAAGATGACTATGTGATCATCGACGAAAACGACGAAGGCTATTTGGTCATGTACGAACTGGTGAACGGGAAATTCGAGTGGCAACGATCTGTTCGTGCTTCGCTAATTGATACGATTCAATTTGATGGGAATGACGGAAACGATTACTTCCAAGCCGCGGGCGTAACCTCGGCGGCGCTCAACGCAAGTGGCGGAGGTGGGGCCGACATAATTTTCGGTACGGAATCAGGTGATTACATCGAAGGAGGTATGGGGGAAGATCATATTTCGGGGCTAGGTGGAGACGATGTTCTGTACGGCCATGGGCAATTCGACGGCAGCATACGCTTTGGCGCAAATGATACTTTGATTGGCGGCCGAGGAGACGACTATTTGCGAGATGATGACGGCGGAGACGACACCTTAGGTGGCAATCAGGGAAATGATACTCTGCTTGCAGGTGCTGGTAACGACGATCTGTTTGGCGGTGAAGGAAACGACCATTTGTCCGGGGGCGACGGGGACGATCGTTTGTGGGGAGGCTACGGTCGCGACGTTCTTACGGGACAAGCCGGTGCCGACGAGAGTTATGCTCAAGGAGATAACACTCGCGACACGGTCTATGCGGATTGGCAAGACGCCAAAGTGATTGACGGCCCAGAAGATCTGGTGATCTGGCCTTAACTATGCAAACGATCGCAAAAGAATAAGGTCGCCTCCGGGCGGCCTTTTCTTATGGAGGTTTGGGGAACTAATTCTCATCACCGTGTAGGTAACTCCACAGAATTGGTGGCGCAAGTTCAATGGAATTTCCCGCTGGATCACGGAAGTAAATCGATCGTCCGCGAAGACCCTCCGACCATTCGACTTCCTTCTCAATCTCAATATTGGCGAGCGCAAGTTTTTCACGCCAGCCGGAAAGCTCGTCCGCTTCGACAGTAAATGCAAGATGACCTTCCCCGCTGCAGCCATGAGAAGGAACGAGTCTACCTTCGGTAGAACTTTTCTTTGGATCGAAAACCAAGAGATAGTTCTTACCAACCGCGAAGACTAGCATCAATTCTGTTTGACTCAGCAATTTGAGTCCCAGAATACTTTGGTAGAACTTCGCCGTCGCGTCTAAATCTGGGGCGTAGAGTACCGTTTCGTAGATTCTCCCTAACGCTTGCATTTTCGCCTCGCATAAAGCCTATTCCACGGAAATTGGATTTGATCGGAACCAAATAGCATAAGGGCGAAGTGGAGAGCCACCAATGCAAGTTGGGGACAGCAAAAGACCCATGTATGCATGAAAAGACGAAAAATGCCGGGTGTGGATTCAAAGAAAGGCAATTTCTACATTCGTAGAAAATGGGCTTGAAATGAAGGAAGTTAGCGGGTAATTTCTATCCGTATAGAAAATTAGGTTTGCGATTTAGTAGGACAATGAATCGATTGAAGAACACAGAGCACCCGACCGATCTCGAGTTACAACTACTAAAGATTCTTTGGCAACAGGCTCCACAAACGGCTCGGCAAATCCGAGATGCGATGTCGGCCATCGGCCGTGATTTAGCGCACACGTCGATCATCACGACGCTGCAAAAGATGGTCGACAAAGGCCAACTACGCCAACTGGATCCGGTGGAAGGGAAGGCATTTCGATTTCAGCCCTTGGTCTCGGAACAATCTGTATCGCAAGGAATGCTTGGCGATTTTGTGAACAAGGTTTTCGACGGCTCTGCTGAAGCTGTAATGCTTAGTCTGTTTGATGTGTCAGATCTCGACGAAGTTGATCTTAAGCGACTGCGACGTTTGTTCAATCAGAAAATTCGGGAGCAACAGCAATGATGAATGCTTGGCTTCAATGGGCGAATCAAGCCGATTGGGACTTACGAGTTTTCTTGGCCCTGGGGCACTTCGTTTGGCAGGGAGCATTGATTGGCGGAATCGTCTGGGGGATTTCAAGAAGCTTGCGTGGCTCGCCAACGCTCCTGTATGGCCTGCACTGCTGCGCACTCTTCAGTCTGCCAATATGCCTAGCGACGACCATCGCGATGGTCAAAGTCCCTGCCGGTTGGCAAGCCTTAGAGGTCGCGGATGCCGAAAAAATACTCGCGAACACTTCACCGAAGCATTCTCGTCAAAGTTCGGAAGAAGGCAAACGCAGTGGCAACGTGCGGGCAATGCTTGACGTTGCTGGGGATCCACAATCATTTACGCTTGAGGAATTTCCTAAGTTAGGCTTGGTAGCGAGTGATAAGAGGAAGAAGCCGTTCATTACGAACGTCGCACCGATTATCACAATTGCGTACTTGTTAGGAGTTGCGTTGTTTTTGATTCGAATCGCTATTGCTCTTCGCGGCGCGCAGAGCTTGCGACATCGTTCACGGAATGTTGCCGACCCAGAACTATTGGCACTTGTGGAACAATTGGCCAAACGCCTGGGTCTTCGATCCGTTCCGGATATTGCCGTTTGTCATAGTATCGCTGTCCCCGCAGTAATCGGTGTCCTCAAGCCGATAGTTCTTGCACCCCCTGCCCTACTGTCGGGTTTGTCGACGGATCAGTTTGCGGCTGTCATCGCACACGAATTCGCACACATAAGACGGCACGATCTAATACTAAACCTCGCACAACGATTGATTGAAGCGCTGCTGTTTTTTCATCCCGTCACTTGGTTCATCAGCCGTCGAATGACCGTCCAGCGTGAATTGTGTTGCGATGATCTCGTGCTTCGGTCAGGGAGCGGCCCAATGGACTATGCCGGTGCTTTGTTGCATCTTGCTGAGTCTTGTCGAGGGGGACAGTCTGGACCTACGCTAGCCGTTGCTGCGACGGGTGAAAATGGGAGTCAATTGGAGCTTCGAATTCGGAGGTTGCTAGAAATGCCAAAGACAACAGATTTGCGTGTGACTCGACTGGGCATCGTAATGTTCGTGGGAATGCTCACTTCGGCTGCCGTTATTCCTGCATTAGCCCATCATTACACGACCAGTAGTGAACTTCTGGCACTCGATTATGTCGATGAAAAAAGCAGCTTTACCGAGCGACTCGAAAAACTTGAATCTCAGTCGGGAGTGCAAGTAGGTCGCGATAAATTGGCCAAGAAATACGAGGTACTGCTCAGCGGTTTTCCTAATCACCCCGATCGTGCAAGAGCGATGTTTCTACTGGCCCACCTCTGGGAGAGCGAGATACCAGCTCAAAACGCCAAGTCGCACCCTGAGCTAACGATCAAATGGTTACGTCGAGCATACCATGCAGCCAAACCCGGTTCTGCCGTTTGGGTCGAATCCGGATTGCATTTAAATAATCGCATTTATCGTGAATCACCTGACGAAGCAAAATCAATTCTCAATGCGATTCTCGCGGCAAAAACCAACGTAGTAGATGAACTCCAAGTTTGGAACGCGAGACAGGCAGCAGCTATCAATCGTAATGATTGGAACGAAGCGGAACGCATTGCGCGAATGATGTTGGATTGGTGCAGGACCGACAAATGCCCCAAAGAAGGGTTCATCCGCTCTCGTTTCTTCAGGGAGGTGCAGTCGGGTGCAAGTGTGATGTTGACGCGATGGCACGAGTTGGACCAAGTCGAGAAGATCGACGCCCTGCTGGAGGACTATGGCTACGAGTTCTTGCGAAAGGTGAACGACAATATCGCTCGAAATTCACCGCAAAGAACCCGAGGTGCTTGGGACGAAGCAGGCAGCAACGAAGCAGGCAGCAACGAACGGCAAAGCGGCAGCAGCAATAAATTGCCAAGGGGCATCGGCACTGCTGCGCCAGGAAGCAAGGGATTGGCGGCACGAACGCACGATGACCCGCGTTCGCCGGGCAAAGATCGAGGTCTCAGCTTCTTGGACTCTTATTCCATGTTCGATGCATTCAGCCTGGATATGACCGAGGAACAACTAAAGCAAATCATTCAACTGCAGCAGCTCGATTTCTCGCGTTCGAAGGGTGGACCGACCTATTTCTTTCCAACCGGAGACGGATTCACGGTGATCGTGATGTTCGGGAATAATGGCGATAAATGCAGCGGAATACAACGTGTTCGCGGCGAGCCAGGACCTCCTTGGCGCGGTAGCGCAGCCAAGACTCGAGCCTTGCAAAAACGCCCTAGCTTCGGGGAAATCCGGCATGGCCTGAACGTCGGTTTGACCATGCATCAACCTGATAAGCGGATTATCAAGGGCGATTGGGTAGCGTGGGAGTTCTACATTCAGAACGCGGGTGAAGTTGCTCGCACCATCGAATACTTGCCTTCCTCGGCCTGCGGAAGGGTGATGTCGGTCACCGATTCCAGCGGAAAGCCAGTGCGGATTCCGGGTACAACGGTATCCTTCCATCAAGAACCAATTCGCCTCACGCTGCAACCGGATGAAATATATATTGCGATTGAGGGGTTTCAGATTGGTCGACGTGAGAACGGGCGAATAGCAGGTCCACTTTGGATTGATCCAGTTCCTGGGCAGTATCAGGCCAAATTTGAATTGGGCGTCAAGGTTTCTGGCCACGATCCAGGCGACGATGCCGAATATGTTCTGCTTAAATCAGGTGAAGCGAAATTTCGCTTCGATGCTCCAAATGTGGCAAAGCGGGCAGAGGTAGAGAATACATTTCTGGCTTTCAATAGTCGCCAAGCATTTCTAGATATAGATACCGGCAAAGCATTAGGCCCTCTCGCTCGCGGCGGACCCGCACTCGTTCCCGAATATGAATTGTATTGCGATTTAGAAACGGGTGTGGGCGGGGTAGCTTTGCAAGGGCGTTTTCACAAGCAACAACAGGTTGACGAGCGGCTATGGGAGTCTTCTGACAAAGCCCTTGCCGATTTGCTTGACGGAACGAAACGGCACCAGGAAGGTTTGCCCACAACGCTAGCGACTAGCCAGAAAAAGGACGCTCAGTTCTGGATCGTGGAGACCCCAAGGGGCAAAATTGTTGCACTTCAGATTCGCTACAATCACGTTGTCCAAACTGAGTTTAGTGGAAAGGTGCCAGGATTTGACGTCAAGATTCGAACAATTCGTAGCGACGGTACGCTATTATTCCTTAGAGGACTTCGTCCCGATTTCAATATGGCGGATCCAGTGGGAAAGGGAAGGCAACTTGCAGAGGAAGATCGTAGATCTGGCCTCAGGCGTATCTTGTATTTTGGACGACCGTTGAGTGTTGGCAGGACGACTGACGAAGCTTCGGGGCTCCCTCTCGAAGTTATCGCTGGTTGCACTGTAACCGGGCAATTCGTCAAGCTAGTTGAGTCCTACAACCAAACGATGCGAAGCGATTCGAGATCGAGACACTAAGGCCTCGACTCGTTGACACGACTTCGCGAGTGATACGATTTCGGCAACCTGATGTTGGATACGCAAGGGCGAATTCGCATCCTGGATTTTGGATTGGCTCAGCTGGGGCTATAGGAATCCGATACATCCGAGAATACCACGGTCGGCCAACTGATGGGTACGCTCGATTATATGGCGCCCGAGCAAGCCGAACGCGACGGCTCTGTGGACTTTCGAGCCGCTTGTATTCACTTGGCGCGACGCTGTTTTGATTGCTGAACGGCCGAGCACCACTGGCTCCTGCGCCCAACATGACGCCGCTAGAAAAGCTGCGTATGCTCTTCACGCACACTACATCTAAACTTGCCACTTTGTGCCTGACGGCGTCGCCGGAATTGGGCGATCTCGTGGCCTCGCTACTCAGCCGCGAGCGTGTAAAGCGTCCGGCCAGCGCGGCACATGTTGCCGAAGCACTCGGACCGTTTGTGAGGATTCGGATTTGGCTACAGTCCTCAAACGGGCCCAGGTCTCGCCACCGCTGGAGGAAGCTCCATCAGACGCAGCGATGTTCCCTGAAGAATATAGGTTTGCTACAGAAGATGCGCGAGCGAAGGATCAGAGGGGGCGATCTCGGGGAGTGCGTCTCCTTCTCTGGACCTGCATGCTTGCGTTGGGGCCTGCGGTACCTGGATCACCTTGGAGCTGTAAAAAGGGCAACTTGTTATCGATGCCCAAAATGCCAATGAGCAAGTGCAAGTCCCGCAGCCTTGATGTATATATTTGTCTATTGTCTGCTTGTTTTTAAAGCCGTCTATTGATCGAACAGAACTTGGACCACTGCTCCAACTCGTAGTCGCCAGCTGGGCCAGTCGGTGGAATCGTTGACCATTCCACCGCGCAGGTGGATGGAATCATTAGCTTCAACCTCACGCCACAAGGTTTGGGCCATGTCGCGAATATCCCAATTCTCAACAGGATTGTGCATGTCGAATCGCCCCCAATCAATGTAGAGCTTGGTTGAATCTTCTATTTGACGAAAGGTGTTGATTGAGGCTGCTCGTGCATCATCAAAAACTAAGGGTGAGTGTACGGCTGCTGCGCCAAACTTATCCGAGAATGATGAAGCAAGCATAAATGCCATACCACCACCAAAACCGAATCCATGAGCTGCCCGATTTTCCCGCGCCGCTTTGCTCCGATAATTCTCGTCAACAAAGGGGACAACTTGTCCAGCGACATCCTGCAGAAACGTCCCTGGTCCAGCCATCGGGTTTGCCGGGCCGGTTTTGAGGAAAACGATAATGGCTTCACTCTTATTATTCGCTTGAAAGTACTGGTCGTAGGCTTGGTCGAGCTTACCTAGTGACAATGCCAGACTGCCGTCAGGAATGTAAATGGTTGGATAACGCCGGTTTTCGCCCTTGGAATAGGAAGGCGGCAAGTAGACGGCTATTTCAAAGTCTTTTTTGTCGTCTAACTCAATCGTCTGGTTCACAAGAGTGCCCTTCAGTTTTTCCGATGGATCTTCTTTCATCCAGCCTGGCATCTTCCAATCCTGCATTCCAAACCAAGACATTTCCAAAGGTCCTTGGTCTGGCAGACGCATGGCAAACTCCATTTCACCGGCATACATCGAACTCGTCAACTTTCGAGGATTAAGCGGATCACAGATTGGCTGATAGTCCTTCAAGAAAATGTAGCTAAGCCGCTGGTCTGCGGGCAGTCGCATTGTGTAGTAGAACAAACTTGTGTCTCCAAGACGTTGCATGGCACGCTCTTGGCGCGCTCCAAAAGCATCGCATGCCAATGCGACGTCTTCTGCTTTTCCGCGATATACGAAATGTGCAATGCCATCCTCGAGGATCGGAAATGAAGTTTGCGTTTCCAGGTATTCCGATATGAGAGTTTCTCTTTCCTTGGCTGCAGAGGCTGATTTGACGCGTTCCATGAAGGCCTCAAAGTTCGTTCCGAATTCCAGAGCCTCTGTCGAGCTGGCAAGCATGGATTGTTCGTTGCTGACGATATCGACGCAGGCAATCTCGTTAAAGCTGCGTTGATAGATAGCGTTGTCAGCGTAAGCCGGGATCGCCCATACCAATTTGTCGAAGACCTTCGTGCTGGCAATCTCTTCGTAAGCAGCTGGATTCGCCTTGGCGATGTGCATCGAGCCTTCTTTGCTTGACAGGACTAGATGTTGGTCCACGCCGATAAGAAAACCGTCGCCCGGCTGCCGTGATTTCCATTTTGCCTTTCCGGTTTGCTGATCGACACAAGTTAGAATGCGCGTCGAGTAGGCATAAAGGTGGCCGTCCAGTGCGACCGGCACGTTATACGTGTTCTTGATCGAGCGTTCTTTCCAGACTTCAGTGCCTTTCAGGATGTCATCTTGTTTTTCAATTTGAAAGGTCTTCGAAAACGAGTCGTCATTGGTGAGCAGGATTTTGTTTTCATCAAAAGGAACAGGCATCATCGCGGAACCATTCTTGTCACCATGCTCAAAACGGAAACGCAGCTCCCCGTTTTGTGGATCAACTCCGATCACGGCGGTTCCCGTGCCAGTAACAATCGTTGGCTGGCCGTTGATGTTCATTCGCATTGGAATCTGCGAAGAGATGGGGCCGCTGCCTGCAAACCATTTCGATTTGCCTGTTTTCAAATTGAGTCCAACGAGTGCTCCTTTTTCTGCGCCAGCTAGAACACAGAGTGTTTCACCGCTTACAACGGGTGTGGTGGAGAACCCATACATTGGCAGAGCAGCGTTTTCTTCTGTCGCCAAGTCACGCATCCAAACTTGTTTTCCATCGCACAAATTGAGTGCGAATAATTTTCCTCGTGCGGAGAGGCAATAGACAATGCCTTGGTGAATTACTGGCGTTGCCAGTGGACCGTCAAAGGAGCCGTTCGCTCCTTTGAAAATTGGTTCCATTTCAAAGGCCCAAATCTCACTTCCGTCCTGAGTGCTCAAGCAAATAACGCGGTCTTGCTCGCCATCAGTGGCCATGGTGATAACTTTGCCATCGCTAACGACGACACTCGAATAACCACTTCCGATCTGCTTTTTCCATCGGACTTTGAGTTCAACATTTTCGGATTGGGACAGCACTGTTGAGCCCATCCATCTGCCTAAGCCGTCGTTACCCCGAATGGATCGCCAGTCGTCACCCATCGCAAAAGCCATTGGGAGAACGCAGCAGAACACAAAATGAATTGAACTTTTGAGAATCATGATGTCCGATTTGGTTGGCGGAGTGCTTAGTCTAAGGAGCAATTATCGCCCAATTGTTCGCGAAGTCTACGGAGCACTCGCGAGCGATATTTTCGAACATGTACGTCCAATCTGCCGGATGAGACTGTCTGCCCATGTTGCAACTTAAAGTCTCAAGTTTTGATGCTTTAGGATTCGCAGCATTTTGTCTGCTCGCCCTCCGAGGTACAGGACGACCAAACAACTGTCAATTATTTGCTTCAGATTCTAGATTCTCGATGAAGTCTTCTATGGCTTTGCAGCTCCTGGTTGCATTTTCAATATCAAACTCAAAACGCTCAAGGGCATCCTCCGCTTTGGAGGCCTCCCATGATTTCCGGTTCAACAAGGACTTGGCTCTCCCGCTCGTCTTCACGCACATCTGCAAGACGAACTCATGCTCGCCTAATATTTTCTGATGTTCGAGCAGCTCTTCGTCCGAAAATACACCGCTGTCTTCCGCTTGGCTGACTGCGGCATTCAGCTTTGGAAAGGCAGTCTTTAGTTTCTGAGTGGCTACTTTGAGCTCGGCAAAACTGGACTCAAGTTCAGGTCGTTTTGGTCGTGACCCGCATCCCACGAGTGCAATCAATAATAAAACAATACAAGATCTCAAAATCATCTTTAACAGTTCAAAGTCGAGGAAGGAATCGGAATAGGGGCTGGCCGGCGAACCGGCATGGGGTCGGCTGACTAGAAGCGAGTTCGGTGCATCCGTATTCAAACGCAGCTCAGAGCTTGATTATATCAAGGCGTTGCCAGGAATCTTGGACGGGTTCGTCATGGTCGGCGACGAAGGTCTTGAAGTCGCTTGTTTTGTTCAGGCAATCGAGATGGCCGAATGATTCTAGTCGAAGCATCGCGCGACACACATGGTTCATGAATGTCTCGTTCTCAAAATCAACATTGGCCAAGCATTTCACTGCGGGTTGCCAAGCTTCCGAGAATGCATCCGTTTGGAACGCGCTGAACGACCAGTCACCCAGTGACCAGACTAACTCGGCGCGTATCGACTCGTGACTCGCGTTCTGATACAGATCGCCGTATTCCTCTTTGTAGTATTCAACCTGGAGTTCCAGTGCATCCTAGCTGTTTGCGCATAAATGGACTTGTCCAGATGCTGAATTGCAGTCGAAGGCAAGGCCATAAAACTCTAGATCCTGGTGGGTATTCGCAAATACCTTGAGGTATTCGGAGGTGAGATAAACTAATTCATCTTCGAATACTTGCCAGTTCACTGCTTGTTCGACTAGCAAGCCAGCTACTTCTACTTTCTGTTCGAAAAGAACATCGTCCGAAAATTGTGTAAGCGAGCCTGCCATCGCATGCGTATTCTCTTGGCGTTCCGAATCACGTTTGCAAAGAGCGCAGAGACCGCCATTCTTAACTGCAGTTCTTTGTAGGATCGGATTGTTGCAGCGAGTACACTCAGTGCGATCTTTGGCCATGCTCAAA
Organism: Planctomycetota bacterium; assembly: GCA_039030255.1. Lineage (GTDB taxonomy): Bacteria > Planctomycetota > Planctomycetia > Pirellulales > Pirellulaceae > Aureliella. The sequence continues at coordinate 11,970 of JBCCEO010000154.1, forward strand.
CTTGCCTGTGGCTTGGTGGGGATTATCCAGTCGTAGCTTCAATCGCGATTCTCTTGGTCGTTGAATTGTACGAAACTGTGTCCAGCTAAATCTGATTCCTACCTATTCTAAGTTGCCTCCGCCGCTCGCAAGCATACTGGATGCCTAAATCTTCCGTGCGATTCAGGCTTACCTCGGTAGCCGCCACCGATCAGTTGCTCTCGCGTCTCTTCGATGCATATACGCGTGTACGCCAAGCACATTAGTTTGGTTGAGCAAGTTACGTCTAACGGATTGTTAGCGTTTCAAGAGCGCACAAAAAAACCCGTTGCTGGAAAACCAACAACGGGCGCTATTTGAAATCTGGTGATAAGCTCTCTTACTTTGTTTTCACAAGGTTGTGCTCACGAATAAGTTTGCTGCGTTACCGCATCGACTAGTGAATCAACGTGAGTTGTTTCAAGAGTCTTTACCCGGGCGAACCCAGGACAAAACTGATTATCCTTAGAAAGGAGGTGATCCAGCCGCAGGTTCCCCTACGGCTACCTTGTTACGACTTAGTCCCAATTGTCGAGTTGACCTTCGGCGCCTGCCTCCTTACGGTTAGCTTAGCGACTTCGGGCCCGCCCAACTTTCGTGGCTTGACGGGCGGTGTGTACAAGGCTCAGGAACACATTCACCGTAGTATGCTGACCTAC
>JBCCEO010000155.1:0-12636 GCA_039030255.1 Planctomycetota bacterium
ATCAACTTTCGCTGGATGTTGAACCAGGCGAAATCGTGGCGTTACTTGGCGCCTCGGGTTGTGGCAAAAGTACGCTATTGAAAGCTATCGCAAATTTGGTCCAACCTCAGTCAGGTCGCATTCAGTTCTCGGGTGCTGCCGGGCAAGAAAATTCGCGGCGCTGGCACGAAGATCTATCCTACGTTTTCCAAGATTCGAACTTACTTCCTTGGCGCAATGTGGTGCAAAATGTTTGCTTGCCAATCGAACTTGGAGTTGGCCGCCAAGCGAAAGTCAAAAATAACCGGATTGATCCAGCAGATTCCGAATTGGCAAATGATCGGGAAAGCAAAGAGCAACGCAGGGAACGGGCGCGGCAAGCCCTTGAGTCAGTGCAGCTTCCGACATCATCCTTTGACAAGTTTCCGCATGAGCTTTCAGGCGGCATGCGGATGCGCACAAGTATTGCTCGCGCTCTGGTATCGGATCCGAGCATCATGCTCTTGGACGAACCGTTTGCAGCACTGGACGATATGTTGCGAACCAAATTGAATGAACTCATCATTGAATTATGGCAGCAGCGCAAGCGAACAATTGTTTTTGTGACACACAACATCGCGGAAGCCGTTTTCTTAAGTCATCGAATCGCGATTCTCGCCCAGGGCCGTATCGCCTCGACCCAGAAGAACGAGCTTGCATGGCCAAGATCTTCGGAGCAACGTACCAGGTCTGATTTCGCCCAGATGTATGCTTCAATCAGTCAAGCTCTGTCGGAGAGTCAAGCTCTGTCGGAGACGCTCCAATGAACCGAAATGTAGACTTGGAATCGCATGGCACAGATTCAGCTGCAGAAGAGGCGCCTCCTAGCATCGCGAAGATGGTGTGGTTGTGGATCGTTCAACAGGTTCCGGCGATCATCGTGTTTTTGCTGTTCTTACTCGGATGGCAGGGAGTTGTGTGGCTCTATGAGCTACCTCGGATCCTCCTGCCAACACCGCTGCTCGTTCTCAGTACCCTCTGGGAGGAACGAATCGCACTTGGCAAGGGATTCTTGGCGACGGGGCTGGCGGCCATGCTCGGGTTGTTTAGCAGTGTTCTAATTGGTAGCTGTGTGTCTATCGCTTTTAGCCAAGCCCAGTGGGTACGCCGCGCCTTCTATCCCTACGTGATATTTCTACAAACCGTGCCCATCGTTGCGATTGCTCCGCTGTTGGTGACTTGGTCCGGCTACGGCTTTCGTACCATCGTGATGGTAGCGGCCATCATTAGTTTGTTTCCAATAATCTCCAATGTGACTACCGGGCTAATCTCGATTGATTCCAATTTGCGGGATCTATTCCAATTGCATCGTGCTTCCAAATGGCAGGAGCTCATTAAATTGCGGATTCCTCATGCACTTAGCCACCTAATTCTGGGCATGAGGATTAGTGCCGGCTTGGCTGTGATTGGAGCCATTGTTGGTGAGTTTTTTCTTGCAACGACTGCTGCCGAATTTCCAGGGCTTGGGGCTATCATGACCGGGTGGCAGAACCAATCCAAGACGGCTGAAGTCATCGCCGCCATCGCTGTTAGCACCGTGCTCGGTTTGCTTGTACTAACGTTGGTCAATCTGTTCGGAAAGTTTGCGTTGCGACGGTGGACGCAGAGCGTAGGCTTTGAGAACGAGTAGCATTCTTGTTGCAGAAGCTGCGCCTTATTCTCTGAGTTAGTTGTCGCCAAGTGCGATTCGGACGTAGTCCTTCCGAGTTTGACGAAGGGCCCACTGACGCAGGCCCGCACGAAGTGGGAAGCGACAGCGTTGGGACAGCGCGGGGACGGGGCAAGCCTAACAAATGAAACCCTGCTTGCCCCGGTTTGCGAGGATGGGAAGGCTTGCAGGGAACGCTACAATAAACGAGTGCCATTCAACTGCAACGCAATCACAAAAAGCAAGAACATGAAACGTAGTCTTTATCTTCCGTCATTTGCGATCGCACTCTGCCTATCGATTTTAGGTTGCGGGAAAGACAAGTCGCAAGAAGATGGAGCGTCTAATGAGTCTGGCCTTCAAAAGGTTACTCTGATGCTAAATTGGTTTCCAGAAGCCGAGCATGGCGGATTCTATGCAGCCAAAGTACATGGCATCTTCGAGGAGTACGGACTAGACGTTGAGATTAGGCCAGGTGGGCCAAACGCTCCAGTTGCCCAGGAGTTGATGACGGGACGAGTTGAATTCGCGATCGCCAATGCTGATGATGTGTTGATTTTTCGCGAGCAAGAAGCACCGATCATGGCTTTGATGGCTCCGATTCAGGATACGCCAAGATGCATCCTGGTCCATAAGGATTCTTCGGTTCAGACGCTTTCCGATTTGAAAGGGCTGACCCTCCAAGCTGGAAATGGTAGACCATTCTTGGAATTCATGAAGTCCAAGGGATTGTTAGAAGGCGTTAAGGTTGTGCCTTACACGGGCGTTCCCAATTTTGTCGCGGACAAGAACTCTGCCATGCAAGGCTACAATTTCAGCGAGCCCTTGCTTGCGAGGCAGGCAGACTCGCCAGCACGATTGTTGATGGTATCTGAGATAGGATTTAATCCCTATGCTTCTTGCTTGGTGACGACGGAAAGTTATATCGACGAGCACAAGGAGCTCGTGGGTCGCATGGTTCAGGCGAGTCGCAAGGGCTGGCAAAAGTACTTTGAGAATCCTGAGGAGACGAACAAAGTAATATTGGATGCAAATCAGCAAGGTATGACGGCTGAAGCACTTGTTTTTGGTGCAGAAGAATTGAAGCCATTGTGCGTTACAGAAGAAGTTCCAATTGAAAAGTTGGGCGCGATGCAGCAAGAACGCTGGAATACGCTTGTGGAGCAGTTTTCGGCCCTGGGACTGTTGGATTCCTCCAAGATTTCTGCCGACCAAGTGTTTAATGCTGAGTTTTTGCAAGAGGCAGAACTAGTCAACTAGTTGGTGCCGAGGATAAAATAGCGAATGGCGAGGACTGATAAGCTTCTGTCAGCTCTTTTTCGCCACCACAATCGCATTCATGGTGCGCGTCATTCGTGCTCAAGCGTGAATTATGACACGATCTTTTGTAGCCCTGTGGACCACGCTTGGAGTAGCCATCCTCTCCTTGTGTGTTCTTGCGCAATTCTGGGTGAACCAGCGCGCTTCCATGGCTCAACAGCGTGTTGAATCCATCCTGCAATCGCAGCTTGAGCCGATCAATGATTCTATTCTTAGCGTCCTCGAAGGATATTCCTTTGAGCTGCAAGGTGAATTGGCGGAAGTCGAGCTCGCCAATCTTTCGCATTGCGTCGACTTGAAAAGGCATTATCTAGCCGATGCCGTCATTGTTGCCAATTCCAATTCGCAGCTGGGCTTCCCCGTAGAGATATACCGCGAATCGCCCGATAAGCAGTCGCTTATTGATGAAGCGATGCAGTTGCTTTCCGAGCATATTAATGTTCAGACCAAGGGGCAGAATCCAAACACCGCTGGGCAAATTGTGCTAAACAATGCACAGAACGGCGGATCGAATGTAAGCCCAGCACAGCAGGCGACGCCCGCAACGAGCGGCTCCGATGTCAAACAGTCTAAGGTTTACTACGGGAACCGTTCAGGCGACGGGAACCGTTCGAGCGATGAAAATCGATCCAGTTTTCCAGATGCGTACGCTACGCAATCAGCACAGATGGATCCATTTGGTTACGGAGCCCAGGAATTGGATTCTGCAACAGAGCAGCAGTCGCAAACTGTCGAAATGGAAAGCCAGCAGCAGAATCAGGGTCTGATACAACAGTTAGCCCAAGCAAATGTGCCGATGCAAACGAACGCTCCAATGCAAGGCAATTCACCTTTGCAGTCGTCTGGAGATGCCAGCGCTTTTGTGAATCAGCAGCAAGCCAATAACTTTTCGCAGCAGCGGCTTGCTTTGCCGAGCGAGCCCGATTTTGGTTGGGTAACTTGGTACCACCGACGAAATATGGTCATTGGATTCTGGTGGCAGCAAGCGGATGGGATGCGAGTGATGATTGCTCTGCCAACAGCTCGTTGGATGGCAGATATTGTCGCTAGCCTACCCGATACAGAACCTCTGTTGCAAAATTTGCAAGGTAATGAGAATTTGCCGTCTCTAGGTTCGGTGAACCAGCTAGTCGATGTCGAAGGACAGGTAATCTATCAATGGGGCGACGCTCCCAAATCATTTTGGGCGACAGCAAAAACTCTGCCGCCAAGTGCGGAAATATCAGTGGGAGAACCATTGGAAGGCTGGAGATTGCGTGTCGTGGCGACCGAGGGCCTGTTTCGGCAGTTGGCAGGCGATACCATGGTTCTTCCAATTTGGTTGGCCGTCGGTGGTATGTCCTTAGCACTGTTTGTATGCGGATTGCTGGTCAGTATCAATTTAAATCGCCAATTGCGTTTGGCCAAAAGTCGCGTGTCGTTCGTGAATCAAGTGTCCCATGAATTACGAACTCCCTTGACCAATATCTGTATGTACGCCGACCTATTGGCAAACGAAATTGACTCTGGTGATTCAGGCGAGACCGTCGATCGTGGCTTTGAGTCCGGAGCACAAAGCAACTCGCAACTCGCGCGATTGGAAGTTATTCAGAGTGAGAGCCGGAGACTGAACCGCTTGATCGGAAACGTTCTAGAGTTCGCGCGATCGGAAGGAAAATCAAAACCACTTCGGTTCGGTCAGTATGTGATGGACCAATTGGTTGAAGAAGTCTTGGAAACCTTCTTACCCAAGCTGAAAGAGCTCGGATTCGAAATTGAAAAAGACTTGGATGCCAGATGTCCAAGAAACCTGGATCCAGATGCTGTGGAACAAATACTTGTCAATCTTATTGGAAACGCGGAGAAGTACGCGATCTCTGGAGGCTGGATCCGAATCAGCACCTTGGGATGCGACGAAAAAGTGGAGATTCGCGTGCAAGATCGTGGCCCAGGTGTTCCAGCCAAAATGTCGGAAAAGATTTTTTCTCCCTTTGAGCGGATTAGTGATCGTCTTGAAGATCCCGCTGGTACCGGGATTGGATTGACAATTGTTCGCGAGTTGGCTCGAAAGCATGGTGGCGATTGCCGACTGGAGAGCTCCTCAGGTGGTGCTTCCTTCCACTGCATATTGCATGCTCCCAAGATTGCCGAGGATGATTCCTAGATGCATATGAAAGTTTTGGTCGCCGAGGACGATGCCGTGACTCGACGTGGTCTATCGGAAGTGTTGCAAGTTGAAGGCTTGCAGGCCCTTGCAGCCGCCGATGGGATGCAAGCTTGGGACATGTTTCAAAAACACAACCCAGACTTTGTGTGTCTGGACGTTATGATGCCTGGGATGAGCGGTTTTGAAGTCTGTCGGAAGATTCGACAATCGGGTTCTGAAGTGCCGGTCGTTTTCATTACGGCCAAAGGAGAAGAGGTCGACAAGGTCGTGGGCTTGGAGATTGGTGCGGATGACTACATCGTCAAACCCTTTGGTGTGAAGGAAGTCGTCGCGCGGATTCGAGCGGTAGCGCGCCGCTGCTTGAAGAATTACGAACCCACCTCTGGCGATGGCATTCCGGCTGTTGCGTTTCAAATGAACGGGCTAACAGTCAATCCAACCGAATTGCGTGCGCGGCGAGGCGAAGAGACGCTGGATTTGAGTTTGCGAGAAGTCAAAATTCTGGCATTACTTTTTCGATCGGCGGGTGAAGTGGTCGATCGAGCCACGTTGATGCAACATGCTTGGAACCAAGATTATTATCCGAACAGTCGAACTTTGGACCAGCATATTTCGCAGCTGCGAAAACGCATTGAGTCCAATCCGAAAGAGCCCGAAATCATCAAGACTGTTCATGGCGTCGGCTATCGATTTGATCCTCTCAGCAAATAATTCCCATCTTCCTCGCCGCTCGGCCGCGCATCCAGCGCCTCTCTCTAGCCGTATCAACCTTTAGTTTTTTTCCCGAACCGGGAATTTCAAAAAGCAAAAGGCTGTCTATCTTCAAAAGACTGGCTTTCTCTCTAAGCCTTTCATGGAAAGGCAAGCGGGAAAGCCGCGCTACCCGATCGCTATAGCTGAATGAGTTGGCGTTTCTTGTTCGCAGCGGCTGTACTATGCAACATAGGAATATTAGGAAGAAAACATGCAGTTTAAGAATTGTTCTAAGGCAACGGCCCTGCTTTTTCTTTCTTGTGGCATTGTCTTGCTACTTGGATGTGGCCGAGCAGAAGTAGCGACCAAATCAGTAACCGGTGAAGCGAGCCAAGCGATTTCCAGTCCAGTGTGGGCGGAGGGTGCGGACATGAGCCTTCCCGGCGAGAAGAGCGAAATAGGGAATCGTGAATTCAATACCGAAAGCTACGACGAGATTCATGAGAATGAATTTCAGGAAGTGCTTCAAGTACCTCAATCGACTTTCGCAATCGACGTGGACACAGCCTCGTACGCGAATGTGCGACGAATGCTCAAGGATGGTAAATCTCCTCCAGCCGGGGCTGTTCGTCTCGAGGAATTGGTGAACTACTTTTCCTACAACTATCCCGAGCCCGATGGTGAACATCCGTTTTCCGTCTCGACGCAATACGCGGCTTGTCCTTGGCAGCCAAATCATCAATTACTTCAAGTCGGCTTGAAGGGACGATCCATAGACTTTGGCAATCGTCCTGGAAGTAACTTGGTGTTTTTATTGGATGTGTCCGGTTCTATGATGAACGGCAATAAACTGCCACTGGTAAAGACGGCAATGAAGCTGTTGACTGAGACACTGAATCCTGATGACCGACTTGCAATTGTTGTCTATGCGGGTGCTGCCGGATTAGTGCTCGACTCGACCGCTGTTGCGAACTCCGAACAGATTTTAGAAGCCATTGAGAGTTTACGGGCTGGCGGGTCGACGAATGGTGGGCAAGGAATCCAGCTAGCGTACAGCGTGGCCGAACAGCATCTGATCGGCAATGGGATCAATCGAGTCATTCTGTGCACCGATGGGGACTTCAATGTGGGGGCAAGCAGTGATAGCGCTTTGGTGCAATTGGTTGAATCAAAAGCGAAGACTGGTGTTTTCCTGACAGTTCTTGGGTTCGGCACGGGAAATCTTAAAGACTCGAAGATGGAAAAGCTGGCGGATCACGGCAATGGGAACTACGCGTATATCGATAGTGAGCTGGAGGCTCGTAAAGTTCTAGTCGAAGAAGCTGGCGGGACGCTGGTCACGATTGCCAAAGATGTGAAGATTCAAGTCGATTTCAACCCTCGGCATGTGCAGGCGTATCGATTACTCGGCTACGAAAACCGACTTCTCGAAAACCGCGACTTTCGCGATGACACCAAGGACGCGGGCGAAATTGGTGCTGGGCACCATGTCACCGCGTTCTATGAATTGATTCCGTCCGGGGTGGATTCCGAATTTTCTTCTCGGTCTTCGGAGTTTGTAACGCAGGAGCTAGCTGCAGACGCAGATCAGCAGACCAAATTGACGGTCAATTTGCGCTACAAGCAACCTGGCGGCTCACAGGCAACAGAGTTTCAAGTGCGTGTGCCAGCCGATGCCTCGACGTTCGAGCCCAACGAGGATTTCCGGTTTGCTTCTTCCGTGCTTGCTTATGGTATGCTCTTGCGTGGGAGCGAGTACGCCGGTAACACGAACTGGGATTGGGTGGTTAGCACGGCTCAAGCCAGTCGCGGTGACGATCCAAGAGGTTTGCGAGAAGAATTTGTTCAGCTTGCAAAAACGGCAAAAAGGTTGAAGCCATAGACTTATAGAGTTGTTCTCTTGAATCGCCTTCTTGCGCGCAAATTGTATTGTGCTTCGCAATTCTGGCCATGCAGTGCACTTTGCAAACGTGCGAAACCAAAGGGGCAAGATTCTTTGAACCGGCGGATCGCCCCAATCGTACTTCTTTGCCCGCAGCGCGGCTCTCTTCTCGTCGAACGCCAAGTTTCGTATGCGGCCCTATCTTTACGTTGCTGGGCAGCTATTTGTAGACTAGATGCACTGCTATAGTGAGGAAACTTCTTTCTCCTTTCGGGCAATTTCTTTGATTGAAGCGCAATCAATTCACAAACGGTTTCAGTCCTCGGGGAATACGATAACCGCCCTCGAATCGGTTTCGTTTCAAGTAAGCGCTGGTGAAGTTTTTGGATTGTTGGGGCCCAATGGTGCTGGCAAGACGACAACTCTGCGAATCGTCATGGGTTTACTGAAGCCAGATGGTGGTCAAGCGAAAGTTGATGATTGCCTAGTCGGCCCTGACTTGCCGGAAGTGCGAGCAAAGATTGGCATGGTTTCTACGAATGATGGAGTCTACCCCTGGCTGACCGCTCGTGAAATGCTCCTTTATTTCGCTGACCTATATGGCGTTGGTTTGTCGGATGCCAAATTGCGATTGGACCAGTTGGCCGAGCAACTGGATCTCGGACGCTTTCTAAGCCAGCGTTGTTGCACGTTGAGCACAGGACAGAAGCAGCGTGTGATTCTAGCTCGAGGGTTAATGCATGATCCGCCCGTAATGCTTCTGGACGAGCCAACGCGCGGTTTGGATGTGGTGGGTAGTCAAACTGTTTTCGATTTCATTGCTTTGTTGAAGGAACAAGGTAAGGCGGTTTTGCTTTCGACACACCGACTGGATGAAGCCGAGCGAGTGTGTGACCGATTTGGCTTATTGCATCGCGGAACTCTGATGTACACCGGTAACCTTGATGAGATTCGTCGGGCCACTGGTCAGAGACACTTGACCGAGATGTTCATGACTATGATGCACAGCACCGATCAAGGAAGCTGCAACGATGAAGGGAGTAATGAATGCGCCCCCGCTTGAGTCCGATGCGAATCGGACGACTGTGCTTGAAGGAGTTGAGGGAGTCGCTCCGCGATCGCCGAACCATCGTTACGCTAGTGTTGATGCCATTGTTGGTTTACCCGCTGCTAAGTCTGGTTCTGAACCGAGTACTTTTAACAAGCGTGACATCAAAGGCTCAAAACGGTGTTTCCATTGGAATAGCCAGCGAGTTTTCTGATTCGCAATTGCCTGGAATATTGAGGCTTGGTTACGTCCTTCTCCAGGAACGAAGCTTTGCTCCGACCTTTATCGAGGAGGAAATCAAGGATGGTGAAATTCGCACGCTTGAGAATAAAACGGCTCTACCACAGCCCGTACTAGTGCCCTTGTCGGGCCAAGGCCGCGAGGCGCTCCGCAATGGCGTAGTGGATTTGGTGATCACGGGACAGATGCCCGCGATCCGAACGAGCGCTCAGCAAGAAAAAGGTGTTGAGTCTTATGAGCGGTTTGGCTTTTTTGAACCGCTCAAGGAGGTAGAGTTTGACCCGGTTGCTGCTAAGGAGTTGATTGGGCGTTTGGAAGTCAAATTCCGCAAGTCGGATGGTCGAAGTGAACGAGCTTTGCAACTTTTGGAACGCATACTTGCCGCAGTCAACAATGAAGCTTCGCGTGGCGTGATCGGAGTGGACTACGAAGCTCCATTTCGAGTTTCTGCGACGCCAGTCGTTATGCAAGGCAACTATGCGGACTTGCTGGCCACCATGGTGCCGCTCGTATTGGTGCTGATGACGATGGCAGGAGCGGTGTATCCCGCCATCGATTTGACCGCAGGTGAACGCGAACGCGGAACGATGGAGGCATTGATTGTTTCGCCTGTGCCGAGTTACGCATTGTTGTTAGCAAAGTACTCAGCCGTTGTCACGGTAGCCTTGCTGACTGCTCTCGCCAACCTTGCTGCGATGAGCATTACTTTGTGGGCCAGTGGAATTGGCAAGCTGGTTTTTGGAGAAGGGGTTATCTCCACAGGCGTCATCGGCACGGTTCTAATTCTACTCGTACTCTTCACCATGTTCTTCGCCGCCTTATTGTTGGCGATCACGAGTTTTGCCAAGAGTTTTAAGGAGGCTCAGGCTTACTTGATTCCGCTGATGCTTTTGGCCCTCACGCCCGGCGTGATGAGTTTGTTGCCTGGGATTCAGTTCACAAGTTTGTTGGCCACCGTACCGTTGGTCAACATTGTGTTGCTCGCGCGAGAAGTTCTAAACGGAAGCGCAGAATGGAATACGGCTCTTGTTGCAGTTATTTGCAACGGAGTCTACGCGTTAGCGGCATTGGCAGTCGCTAGTCGGTTGTTTGGGAGTGACGCAGCGATTCAGGGTAGTCGCGAAGGTTGGAAGGATTTGTTCTCATTGCCTCGAGAACCACAGATTTTCCCTCGGGTGGATCAAATGGCTCTCACAATGGCTGTGATGTTTCCACTTTATTTTGTTCTATCGAGTGCATTGCCGAACCTTCGAGAGGATTTAGGAGAACGCCTAGCACTCTCGGCGCTTGTCTCGTTCCTCTTGTTACTAGGACTTCCGGGATTCGTTTGTTTGGTTCGAAAAATAGAGCTCAAACCAACCTTTCTAATTCAACCTGGCAATCTTGCACGATGGTCGCGTTGGGGGCCAGGTATCTTGCTGATCGCCGGTGCCGCCTGGATGGTAGCTCACGAACTTGTGATGGCCGGTCAAATGATCGGAATCAAAATCGACATGCAGCAGATCGAACGTGTCTCAGAATTTAAGGATCAGCTTCAGGCGTTGCCGCTTTGGTTGGTGCTGTTCGCCTTCGCACTGACACCCGCAGTATGCGAAGAGTTTTTGTTCCGAGGATTTATTCTAAACTCACTGCGAAAGTATTCTCTAGTTTGGGCAGTGATTCTGTCGTCACTTATGTTTGGGCTGATGCACGTTTTGACATCAAATGTGCTTGCCGTGGAACGATTAATGCCGACTACTTTCATGGGATTGATCCTAGGCTTTGTAGCCGTTCGGACGCGTTCCATTCTGCCGGGAATCATTTTGCATTTTCTGCACAACAGTTTATTGCTTTCGCTCAATCATTTTTCGGAAGAACTGAAAGCGATGCAGATCTTGGTCGAAGAAAACGAACACTTGCCAGTGGAATGGCTAGCAACTGGGGGGCTCGCCCTCGTTGTCGGCTTCGTTTTGATTTGGCGCACGCCGAAGCAGTTGGATGCAGAAGAGGCCACTACAGATTCTCTAGCTAGCGCCTGATACGTATTCGGGCGTAGGTCCCGCGATTTTCGCAGTGAACTCCGTTTTCAGACTTGCGGCTCGTGAGCTATAATGAAGGGGCGATGCCGCCGAAAGAATTGCGTCTTCGCCTTTCAACCTCAGCATTGAGTGACTCACCCCAAAAATATCGTTGGTAGTACCCTGCCCCTCGGCAATTTGCAGGAACTCATCTCGTGTATCGACAACTTGCTCTTTCTTACTTGATCATCGCGCTCGCGATTCTTAGTCCGGCTTTCGCAACCGTTGGTAGGATCCTTGCGCAAGAGTACGGATCTGAGAGCACGTCCGTTTCGAACGAAATCTATCCTGAGTACCACCAACCTCCAGTTGAGTCTGGATATTTGGATGGCAATTCTTCCATCGTCGAGCCCTCCGGCTATGACGCTTCCTACCCGGAAGGCCGGGTGCTGAAGTATGCACATGAACCGGAGTATGACGAAGACGGAGAGTATCGCCAGCCGACCTCTTTTGCTTTTGCCAACAAATCAACTCTATTGGTTTCGACGAAAAAGAGTGGCCAGATCCTGGCAGTACGTACTGAGGCAGACTTGAGCGTCGAGGAACGAACGCAGGTTGTTTTCGAATCGGGCAATCCATCTACTCCATTCTCCTTTGGCAAGATTCTCAAAGTCGCCCAAGGCATCGTTGCTGTCGTGGAGGAAAGTCAGAGTCAGATCCTGATTTTCCAGTTTGATGATCAAGTTGGCAGCATCGACAAGCTGCAAATGATTGGGAGCCTAAGCGCCCCCGGGCTGCCGAAGGATTTGGAATGGGATGCGGCGAATAGAAGATTGTTTGCGTCCGCGACATGGGGGCAGCGACTTTACGTGTGGCAGTTGGACGGTGAGTTCAATCAGTGGACACGTTTGGCTGAAGTAGACTTGCCTATGTGTGGAGGGCAAGTGCAGTTATTGCCGAAGCACGATGCGGCTCTCGTGGTGGATGCCTTTGGGCGCGACTATGCCTTTGTTTCGTTGACTGATTTTCGGGTGCTACGTCATGACTTACTTTATGGTCATAACGTTACGGACTTGGCAGCAACAGAAGATGAGTCCATGGTTTTCTTTCCTCATCAGTTGATCAATGACACGGCGCGCTCTGTCACCACGAATATTACATGGGGTGGCTTGATGAGTAACAATCTTCGTTGGTTGCGTGTGGATCGGATGCTTCAAGAAGAAGGTATTGAGATCTTCAAAAAAGGGAAGTTCTATCCCTTGGGTACACCCGGCAATGGTGCTGGCGATCCATCCAGCTTGGCCGTGTCGTCAGCAGACCAACTTGCAGTTACCCTGGCTGGAACGAATCGAGTGGCGATCCAGGAAGAAGGCGAAAGCTACTTTTGGCAAATTGATGTTGGTTTTCGTCCCGTGGACTGCGTCTACTCTGCGGACGATGCGAGGCTCTTCGTGCTTTGCCAGTTTAGCGACGAAGTATCAGTGGTTGACTTGAAGAAACGCGAGGTTGAGCACTGGTCTTTGGGCAAACTGCGTTATCCAGATCAAGTGGAGATTGGAGAGCGATTGTTCTTTAGTTCGAAGCTTTCGCACGATGCGTGGATGAGTTGCCATAGTTGCCACAGCCAGGGCCACACGAACGGAC
>JBCCEO010000156.1:0-12626 GCA_039030255.1 Planctomycetota bacterium
AACGGTGCGAGCTAGATGGAGCTGAGCAGCCGCGACGCATCCTCCCGGCAGAATGAAACTCGTCAATGGCTCCAATGCCGCGTCCAACTTGTCCATTTCCAACTCGATTTCCTCGATTCGGGACGAAGGCAGCAAGCACATGTCGTGCTTTTCCGCATCCGGGGTCGCTAGTTGTGCTCCAATGGAGAAGAGGTCATGCTGAATCGACTCGGTAAGGCTCCCAAGACAAAATGATTCTTTAACACTTGCCTCATCGGAAAAACTGCAGACCACTAGACCTAGAACAGCATTTAACTCATCTACCGCTCCGTACGCTTCAATTCGCGGATGATTCTTCGCGACCCTGGGTCCCGCGAACAATCCTGTCGTACCATTGTCTCCTGTCTTGGTATAGATTTTCATTCAACTAATCCTTTTTCGATGCAATGCAGGACAAAACAATGATTCCAGTCGTATCTGCTGCGGGCATAATCATCTTCGTTCAAGGTCAACCTCCATGCTTCCTTTTGATGAAGCACAAACGTCGCTGGGATCTGCCAAAGGGCCATAGTGAACCAGGCGAAAGCTTGCTTGAAACGGCGCTGCGTGAAACGGAGGAAGAAACTGGCATTCGTCAAGAATTATTGCGAATCGATGAAAACTTTCAATTTGACATTCAATACGAAGTTGACTCCAAGCGACATGGACGCCACCTAAAGAAGGTAGCGTACTTCCTTGCTTTCATCGAAAGCAAAGTGGAGATTCAGCCTACCGAACACCTCGGTAGCGAGTGGTTTGAATGGCCCCATGGACCCATTCAAAGGCAAACTATTGATTCACTCCTGGAAGCCGTGAAGAACTACGCTGCGAATTACGAAGGACATCCTTTGAATTGTAGCTAGGACGACTTCGACGAAGATTTCGAACAGATTATTGAACGCAGCCTGCGTTATTCACTGCTAACAAGGCGAATCGAAATGCCTTCCATCGTGTTGAGTAATTGTAGCCATAGCGAATAAGGATTGCCTTCCAAGGCATCATCAAACATTTTGAGACTATCGACGCCGATCTCTTGTCCTTCATACGCGTCAATCGAAACCCAACTCTCATCGACCCAAGCTTCAGTCCACACCTGGGGCCCGAAGCGCGCAAGTGGTGCATCCAATTTGACGCCAAATGCGATGCGCGTAGGAACACCCGCGCTGCGTAAAATGGCTGCCAGCAGGAGTGTCTGGTCTTTGGAATCACCTTTGGCAGTCCGCAATGTTTGCAGTGCGGTTGAAAAAGTCGTCCTTTGTGGCGCCTCGCGAATGACTTGCTTCAATTCCATGGCTATCCGAAGCACTGCCTCCCTACTATCGATCGCGAATTGTGGCTGCTCAGCACCAACTCCCACAGCTTCCGTCGTCTCCGCGGTGATTGCATTTGGGTTTTCTGTACCTGCAGAGATATTTCTGTTTGCAATGCTTTGCTTCAATTCGGCCAACAGTCGCTGAATGGACTCATGTTCCGAGGACAACCATTCTGAGGAACTGAGGTAGGCCTCGCTCGAAGCCAACGCTTTCCAATGCAGCTGTTCAGTCTGCGCATCAAGTATCTTTACCTGGGCCGAAAGGGCTGTAAGCGACTTAACATCCTGCCGCCCTTGATTGTCCCAACGTTTGTAGATTTCACTGTCTTGGGCTTCAACCACATACAATGCACTGCGATGTTCAAGAGAGGGGCTCACGCCGTAGAATTTTACTTTACGATCAGCCAACACTCGGCATTGCATCTCCGCCGCAATTGACTTGCCGACCTCTGGTGGAGCTAGAAAAGTGCTAATCGTTTGGTTACCAATCAACACGGTTTTATGGATTAGTCCGTTTTCGTCCACCCAATTTCTAGATGCACTACTTTGCTCTCCGAGCCGCATGGTTACCTCGATAGGAACCAACTCACGCTGACTGCCTGGCAAGGCTACTTGTTCGACAGATCCTGCAATCAATTCAACACTTGCGATTTGATTCACGCTGGGAAGAAATACTTCGCAAGTCCTCTTCTCGCCGGGCTCAATCTTGCTGGATTGCAATACGGACTGAAGACCTAGAACCCCCCAAGTTCCCTCCTTCCAATCAATGGAAGTGCGTTGGATGTTGGGGCCATTTGCCGTTTCCAGGTTCAGTCGCTTCCCGATGCGATCCCCTGAGACCTTGGAGATCTCGGGACCATATTGGGTCAGTTGGGAAAAACTTGAAAATTGCCCATCTGGATATTCGTAAGAGTCCAATTCAATTGTGTATTGTCCGATCTGACCTTCTGTCCGTTGCTCCAAGACTCCCAACCGACGAATATGAAAAAGCGTTTCGCCTTTGCTGATTTCGGTCTTGAAATATCCAACCTGCTTTCCGCCGAAATACTGGATGTGCCATTGCTCGATGGGAAAATCTTCTTCCGCTAACCACTGTCTGGCGGGAAGGTGTAGATCTTCAGGTTTCGACTCAGGCTCTTGGACCTCAGCTTCGGAGCTTGAGTTTTTCGGAACAACAGGTGCGAGTTCACGCACCTTAGGTTTCTCGCATCCGCAAAGAATGCCCCCAATGGCCAACACCATCAGCTGCATTGGCAATCTTACAGGAATCTTTTTCATCGTCATTCCGGTGGTATTTTGGGGAAATGATGCTCTAAGCAACCAATTCTATGAAAGTCTTGTTGACTTTTGGCAACCCGATTTTTGCGTCCGTTCAGATTATTCCAAGTTTGGCGATCAATCCAACTCAAGGCGTTAGGGAATTCTCTCAAGTCGATTGATTCATGCTTGCGGCGAACCGGCATGACCTAGCTTTCTGTGTCCGAAATCGGCTGATGGACTTTTTCGGCTCCCCCGAATGTGTTTTATGAAAGATAGTTAGATGGGTTCGCAACAGAGGTCCCAAACGCCTCCATCCTCTCCAAACAGTGCTCCCAGGGCTGAAGCCCTAACCAGTTTTGGTAGCCTGTCGGATGACCAATTGGAAGCACATCTCGAAGTGGCCAGCTATGGCGCCTTCGAATTAACCGATGCAATTCGTCCCTCTATCGATCTTAAGGTTGTTCCGCGACAAGGATTCCGACACGAAACCTATGTCGATCCAACTTCTGGGGCAAAAGTACCGGTAATCATGGCGGCAGCCTCGAAGCACCGGCTATTTGACCTCTTCATCGATATGATCGACACATTGGGCAGCTTAGTTGATGTTGTCCTCGAAACTAGCCACTACCATACCGGTGGTCACGAAGACTTTTACCGCGAACATATCGACATGCCAGTGCTGAAGAGCATTCTCTACGATCACGAAGAGATGCTACTGAACGATGGTTGCACGGGAATCGCAGTCCTAAACCCAAAGCGTCAGCAAGAGGTTCAATTCGATGAACACAAAATGCTGATCGCCTACGGTTCACCTTTAGAAACGTTTGAACGTGTGATGATTAGCCATGACGTCTACGTTGATGAAGAAATTCGTTTCATCACCGAAGCAGAACACGTGCATACCAGCAGCGATCAACTCTATGCAGAATTCGAACGATTGACCAATCGTTTGGGAATGGAAGGCGAGAACGAGCCCGACGACATCGAATTCTGCTAAGCAGTCCGAGTTGACAGTCCTAAACGCGATCTTGAGAGCGTCGTCTAGAACGACGACTGCTACAATTGTTGCAGATGCCCTGGATAATGAGCCGGTGACTTTTCACCCGAAACAAATATTCACGCGCAATTTCGTCCCTGAGCCGCGTCAACTTTTCCGATTGGAACTCTGATAGTTCGTGACACTTCGTGCAATAGAAGTGGTCGTGCGCCGGGTAGCCGTAGTCATGCTCGTAAACACTGCGGCCGTTCAATTCAAAACTTCGCAACAAACCCGCGTCAACAAACTCTTTCAAAGTTCGGTATACCGTGGTCCTGCTGACGTAGTTTTCGTCTCCTTTTCGCGGCAGCTGGTCAATCAGCTGATCCGCGTCAAAATGCTCGTGCCGACTGAAAACTTGCTCTACAAGGAAGGTTCTTTGCGGAGTCTTCCGAAGTCCGCGACTTGCCAAATACTCCGTAAAACGCTCGTTCGGAGTTTGGGACACCTCGATAGAATCCAGGGTCGAGTTTTTCGATTGCTCTAAGGCCATGATCTCTTGCTCTGTTTCAGGTTTTCCAGCAGCTTATTCTAGAGCAGTTGGCGAGCAAGTGTAGCGCTTTCCAGCTGGAGTTGGCAGACTATACCGTTTGGGGGTCCACGATCCGCTAGCTGGTTACTAACCAAAGGGATTCCAAGACCTATTCTGGATACTTGCGCCCCGCAACGTCACCTTGGCCTTCTAAGAGGGGCACCTGGCGAGGAAGCAGGTCCTAGTAACCTTCCAGTTCCAGGCAGCCGAAATCGCGAGCCTTGGCGAAGCCTGGCTTTTGCCCAGGAAACGAACGAAGCGTGGGTTTTCCACGCTTCATCTCGATGATCTCTATTGTTCTGGACACAAAGTTCTTCCATGCCCTAGCACATAGAACACCCTAATCCATAGAACAGCCCAGTGTTAACGCCTGCCTAACGCGCGAAGGCGATTGCACCGAATTCGGTTTCAACGCACAATCGATTCGTACAGGACCTCGACTAAGCGAAGGTATCAAGCAGTTTGTCGAGCGCCGCAGACATCTTTTCCGGTGTCTCGTACGTGCCATCGGCGATTGCTTGACGTATCGCGGCTACCTTGTCCATTCGAATACCCGAGCTATCCGCTGGACTGGACGCCTCGATCGCAAGCGACTCGGGCGATAAATCCAGCTGATCCGCGGGCAGTGAAGACGCTGTATCTGCGACCTCTGCTTGTTGCGGCGGCTGAGCGTTATTGACAGTGTTCAAGGACTGAACGTTTTGGTTTTGCTGCAAACCATTTATTTGCATTGGGACAATCTCCCCTCAATGAAGTCTGGATCAAAGGTTCTTATAGGACAGGATGAAGAGTTGGGTCAAGCCCATCAAGCGTCGCTTTCCATGTCGAAAAGCGTGAACTGTCCATAGTTGCAGGGAGACTGTGCGATCGCCAGATAGTCATTGATCGACAGACAACCTCGACATTTAGAGTCCATTTGGCAAGTTTCCGGAAATGCTAGCAACTGAAAGTTTGCGTCCTGCGCGGAGGGTGCAGTTCATTCTCATTCTACGTAAAACACTAGCCTGCTGTTTCGCAGCTAGACTCTAGCTACGCAGATACGTCGATCTTAGCGAAACGGCCAATCATGACCTTGCGAGGGTAAAGCTGGGCCGCCTAATATTCAACTCCACAATTCATCGCTAAGGAAAAAGTTCTTTCTGCGCCATGCGTTTCACACTTGTTTCAACTCAAAAGGACATTGGAGGGGGAGAAATCCTTCTTCGGTCCATTGGCCACCAACTGCAACTCGACGGGCATTCCGTAAGCTGGATTGGGCGAGGTGACAGCGAGCTAGTGAAACGAATGGATGCTAATCAAAGACTCCTGTATTCGTTACGAGGAAGGGGACGCAACGTCGGGGACATACGCACTGTGCGTTCTCGGCTTCGCAATTGGGCGCCAGACGTCCTTATCATGAATGACACGCACTCGGTAATGCTGGGTGGACTGGCAACCTTGGGTTGGAAGCGCAATCGTCCGATTCGCTTGGCATATAAACACACGGTGTTTCCACTCCGCAGTCGGCTCAAATACCAACTTTTGACCGATAGCGTCGTTTGCGTCTCTGAGGCGGCTCGTAAAAAAATCTTAGAAGGCGGGCTCTCACAAAAAAACACCAAGCTTATTTACGGTGGCATCCATCCGCCGGAGCCACAGTTGGATCAAGTCGCGCGAGCACAGTTTCGCGAACAACTTGGCATCTCCGCAGGGACCCTGCTTATCGTCGCGATTGGCAACTTACTACCTGTGAAGGGTCATGCCGAGCTCATTGAGGCACTTCGCAGATTCTCGGAACATAGCGCCGAAAACGCGTCTAACTTCCGCCTTCTAATCGCAGGCGAGGGTACGCAACGCGCCGCTTTGGAAGAACAAATATCCGCGTCAAGACTGACCAGCCAAGTCCAACTGCTTGGCTTCCGGTCCGACTCCAACCGCCTTATTGAGGCAGCCGATCTACTGATCCACCCATCACATCTGGAAGGACTTTCACTCGTTCTGATACAAGCCCAGATGCTGCAAAAACCCATTATGGCGACGGCGGTCGGTGGGGCTGCAGAAGTACTAAACGTCGGCCAATCGGATTGTGCGTCGAGATGGGTTATCGACGCGAATAATCCGGCCAGCATCACCGCTCAACTGCAAGCAGCCACCGAAGAACTCCATCGTTCAGACCGACTTGCCGAACGCCAAGCCGACTTGCAACAGGTCGCTGCAGATGCCAGAGAACGCTTTAGCCTCAAAACCAACAGCACAAAGCTGGTTGAATTTGCAGCGGAACTCAGTGGCAAAAGAAACGCGGCGTAACGACACCCTTATTTAAGCAGCAATACCTAGATTTCTCTTACTCACCGAAAATCATCGCACTATCGATTCACTAGGGCCAGCCCCTGCTAACGACTTGCCCTCAAGGTAGTGATATTGCGCGCCATCGATCGAAGCAGTGCGAACAAAAGTTCTCGGCTCGAGGGGAGGGCTTTGGAACAATTCTTGCATGTCTTGAAGAACACTACTTCGTCCATAGTAAGAATGCCCAAGCAGACTGGTGTCAACGTCACTGGCATCAATCACGTCGATACCTGGCACCTGTAATCCAGGCAAGGACTCGCCAATTCTCTGGCCTGCATTGAAATAACGCGACGCCACAAGCGCCAAGTCGTTCTTTGAAGTGTAGAGCGTGTACTGATTTGCCATGCCCAAAATTCCAGGTGCAATTACATGCCTGAAGACATCCGCATCCAAGTCCGGTGCCGCTAGTATGACTTGAGAAAATGGAGGCTCACTCGGACTCTCACTCATCTTTGCCAGCGCTCCCGTCAGAGCAACATTGCCCATGCTATGTGCAACTAGATGAATTGATTCGGCCTTCGATTCCTTAACCAGCTGTGTCAAGAAACCATTCAAAGGTTCAATACTCAGCTCAATATTCTTGCGATCCGCCTGATACTGATACCAATTATCCTGCGATGGCCAACTAAAGAAGGCGGCCGCTCCGGGAAAGGAAAGATCGAAGGACATTTGAGCCGTTCGGTGCGCTGCTTCTTCGAATGAAACGTTGTACCCGTGGACGAAGACAAGCAGGCTCTTGCCCTTCGCGCTCATCTCCGATTGAATCGCTTGGTTAAACTCATCCTGATCGAGCAGCTTGGTGCTTTGCAACACGACATGCCGTTCTTCGCTTTCTTCAAACTCAAGTTTGAAAATCGATGGTCGTTCGATTTCACCACGGCGGTGCAATCTGGGTATCGAAACTTCGCAAACCCCAAGCGTGCTCTGCATCGTCAGCTCGGAACCGAATTCGGGTCCAGCAAGCGGATGCCCAATATCAGTATGATGAGACATTAGTAGAAGTATGCTTATCGCAGCACTTCCGGCGGAGAAAAAAGAGCACAGAACGATCTGGCGTTTCCAAAATCCAGCCAGTAAGAAAGCCATAGAAATGCTCACTGTCAATGCAAATCCAATTTTCTGCCAGGGCTTCAAGGAATCTGATCGGCCACTTCGATCCTTAAGCATCCGGTTGGTTGCATAGAAGACATTTACTAGTTGGTTTTCACCCTTGGAAGAAATCTTATCCATGACTGTTAAGGCTTTGGGTTGGACTCTGGAGTTCTCAAACTCTGCTGGCTCTCCGCTCAACTGCAAGGACAGTGTTGGTGGATCAAGCTCCAAGGGACTTGCATTCGGCGCTTCCCCTTCGAATTCTGGCTGCAACGAGTCTGCACCGCCTAAGTCCTGAGACACCTCTTGGACGCTTCCCAGCGCAAGCTCTTGCATTGAAGGCACT
The DNA here is from genome assembly GCA_039030255.1 of Planctomycetota bacterium. Taxonomy (GTDB): domain Bacteria; phylum Planctomycetota; class Planctomycetia; order Pirellulales; family Pirellulaceae; genus Aureliella. The sequence goes on from JBCCEO010000156.1 coordinate 7,925, forward strand.
GCAAATTCTTCATCGACCGCCACTTCGGCCGTTTCCTCTGCGATAAGCTCCTCGCCTGGCTCTGCCGTGGGCGCGGGGATATCCAAAACCATTTGCTCGTAACCGCGAAGCAAGTTTTCAGGTACAAGAGCTTGATTTGCTCCGACTGAAACAAAGCGGACTTGGTGATTCTCGATCAGCTCTTGAAGCATCGCGCGCGATTCTGCCTCGCTCCGTTCGTGCTCCTCGAGCAAAGTGCTTAGCAGCTGCACTCCGCCATCTAGCGTGGCACAGCTGGCCAAGCAGTTTTGACAGACTTGCCCCAATCGTGAGCCGTCGATCTGGGCAATAAGCCTCTGGTAGTCCTTGTGCGGAATCTTCGAGAGCATCACTGCTGCCTGCTCACGTTGCTCAACGGGTTTCGACTCGTCATCCAGACAGTCTCGCAAGGCTCCAAGTGCTGCAGGGCCGATATCCATGACCGCCTGCCTCGCCAACTGCGATTCGTGCCAACCCTCGGCCAGAACCAACTCTGTAACAGCTTGAAGCTCGCCGCTCAGATACCTTGAGAACAGATGAGCAATGGCAAGTTCGCGATCTTGATCCGTTATCGCAGGTTCCGGCATGGGTGCATCCGTTCGCAAACATGCGAGGGTCAGCAAGGCCAAGGATCGCACCGCAGGCTGATGCTTCTCCTCTAACAGCGGAAGAACCAAGTCAGAAAAGTTCGCCGCGTCAGGACCAACTTTGGCAAGCAGGATGAGTACTGCCGCGCGAACGGGCATGTGTTGCGCTTCGTCCGCCAAGATCGACTTGCATGATGCGAGTGCTGGTACAGCACGCGGACCGAGTCCCGCTAACGCGTGCAAACCATGCAATCTGAAGTCCTCATTGCCTTGCTCGACCAAAGCCCCAAACTTGGAAAGTGCATCGTCGCCCAGACCGGCAAGCGCTCGCACTATGGCCGATCGCACTAAGCTCGATTCTTCTAATTGATATTCTTCAAGCAAGACCGGGATCAGTGTCTCCGAAATCCCCCCTAGGCCTTGAACAGCCCCCAAGGCAGCGAGCTTTGTACCTTCGTCTTCGCTTCTCAGCCCACGCACCAGAAATTGCACACTACCTGAGACATGACATGTACATCCCGCGATAGTATGCACGACGGAAGCCAGCTCATAATCATTCAAGTCCTCTGCCAATGCGGCATTGACGAAAGTTTCTTCCACCAACTCAGACAATGGATTGATTTTCATGAGGCAGCTAGCCGCCGCTTCTCGAATGCTCCAAACTTCATCTGGACGTCCTAGCAGATCCTGTATCTGGCTCTCTAGCTCCGGCGGCGAAACACGCCCATGATTCAAGTTGCCAATGGAGCGAATCATGACCATCCGTAACGCAACTGGGTTCTCGGAATCTAAAGAGGCCGCCAAAAGTGCCGACGAAACATCATTTGTATATGAATTAGTTCGCCCAAGGCTGACCGCACAGGCAATGCGAGCTTCTAGCGAGTTGCCAGAATCGACGAGGCCACGTAGCAAGCGATTCACTTCCCAAAGCTCCGTTGGTTGATACTCATCCAGGAGATCGATACACCAACTTGGAAAAGCTCGATCGTTCGGTAGGCTCGCCAAAATCGTTCGCAAGGCTTTGTGCTTGTGCTGCGTCCAACGCGCAAAGCAATAATTCAATTCTTCGCTATCACCCTGCTGCAGAATCCTGCGCAGCACATTCACCCGCGACATGGCGGCTGTGCTTTCTAACTCTGGCGCGAAGTCCTCCGCAAGTTCGTGAATAATTCGCAAACGACCGACTTGATCCGATGCGATGAATTGCTTTTCGCGATTTGCTAGCTTCGCTCGCTGCAACTCAAAATCGTGTTGGGGGGGCAGGGCAGGAGGGACTTGGCCTTTTTCGTCGAACTGTGGTGCCCTATTCGGAACAGCACTCTCTGCGGATGCAGTCGCTGACAGCAAAGCATCAAGATTGGCAAGCGCTTCCTGAATCACCAGTCGATGACGTTGGTGGTGATTGCGTTTCGCTAACTTTTGCTCCGCCAGTTGAAACAGCTGCTGGCGCTCTTTTGCCTCGGACAGCTTCACTTGAAGCAAAGCAAATCTTGCAAGGGCCCATTCTGCTGAATAACGAACATGCTCGTTAACATCATCAAGCTGCGCAATCAAAGCAGGAATGCATCGCTCGGGAGATTCGGCAATAAACCCCAAAGCCGCAGCAGCGTTCATTCGCACTTCAGGATTAACATCCTCTAACGCGTGAACCAGCGATTTCACAGAACCAGAAGCCGACTTACCCAACCTTCCAAGCTGCGTTGCTGCGTTCGCGCGCACGCCCGCCGAGTCATGGCGCAGCTGGACATCCAAAATATTCTTTGGCAGATGATCTTTGTCCAACTGCTTGTTGAGGCTGGGCTGATGCTGCTGTTCCTGAGCTACCAGGTTGGTAACGCCAAAGAAAAAAACCATCAAAAGAATGCTAGCATTGCGATCCCGCATTGCCTCCGCTCCCCATTTTGTCGTTGAAACCTGAAACGAGCCGTTTTTTGAACTTGCTCGTTATCGACCGGTCCGACTTTAGGGATTAGCGAAAGCTCGCGGCTTACAGAATCATCGTGCTTTCATACTAAAGTACTCTCGCAACTCAGTTACTGAACCCCAAGCACCGGCTGCTATTTCAGTGCTTCTAAGATCGCGTTCGCTGCTTGCTGCCCCAGACCTTGGGAACCCTCGGGAGTAAAGTGCACGTTGGCTTTCCGCTGAAACTCCGGGTGTTCCATACAATAGGTGTATTGATCATCTGTCGGAATATCAGCCTCCTGCATCACCTTCGCAGCGATTTCGTTGTATTTCTTCGAATCACCAACCACGCGTCCCTTTGCGCCTTCTGGAACGGGAGTCGTATTTCGCCAAATGAGCTTGGCCTTAGTTTGCTGCAATCTTTCTACGATTTTTCGCAGGTTCTCTTCGTACTCTCCAGGTGGGACTTGCTGTGCACTTGTTTCGCCCTTGGGATCTGCCAAGTTCTCTCCGTTCGGCCCCATATACTTCAGATCATGCAAGCCAAAATTGAAGTGAATCACATCCCAATCTTTCTTCCCCAACCACTTCTCTAATTCTGCAACGCCCTTAGTCGAAGGACCACAGTTGGTTTGCGGTCGGTGAACGTTCGCCTTGCCTTCTAACAACTTGCGGACCGGCAGGGTGTAGCCGATTGAAATCGAATCGCCAATCAACAGCACGCGCGGCAGCTTCGGATCATCCTCGACTTTATCCATCGGCGAGGCTTTCTTCGGTTTGTTCTGTGCCTGATTGGTTTGCTTAGATTTCTTAGCCTGCTTGGCCTCCTGTGCTTCTGCGGCTGAAAAGTTAGAGCTTGTCGCGACTAACCAAACGACTACAAGTAAAAGCATCTGTTTCATATGGTATTCCTAATTCTTCGAAGGTTTCTCTTGGATCAGTGGGGCTGTATTGGATTCGTCGGCTAGCCCAGGAGGTAGTTCCATGATTCGAATTTTGCGGAAGTGAATTTCTCGTCCTTCGGATTCCAAACAGATGTACCCCTTCTTATACGAGGCGTTGCGAATGCCATTCACGAACTTGCCGTTGACCGAAAGCTTCACCATGCCGTCCACAGCAACGAACACATAGCGATTCCATTGCCCCACTCCTTTGCATCGATTCTCAAGGGACTTGCTGCGCGTACCACGAGGGTTATCAGGCGTTGCGGTCATACCGCCAGCCCCAAACAATTCTCCGTGCACATACGCAATCGGTGGAAGTGTTCCATCCTTACGTTTGTGTTGATTGACCCAATCGAGCTCTAGCATTTGCACTTCCATGCCGCAGGGGAGGCGATTGCCGCTAGGCTTGGCGTCAGACCAGAGAAACATTCCCGAGTTTCCTCCAGGTTCCATGTGGCGCCATTCCACCTCAATCATAAAGTTTTCATATTGCCGTTCCGTTCGCATCACGCCGATTGGCTGACCGGTGCACACCAACAACCCGTCTTTCACAGACCAAGTATCCGGCGAGGTATTGACGTCAATCCAACCGCTGAGGTCCTTGCCATTGAACAGATCGCGGAACTCCAGCCGCATCGGCGACGAAGCCTTGCCCAGAGTCGCCTCCACTTCTTGCCTTGGCTCCGCGTGCTCAGTTTGCGTTGATTGAGCCAAAAGTAAGCCATTGCAAACACACAACCCAAAAAAACAAACAAATGCACACAAACAAGCGCATTGGCGAAGATTTCGTGGTCGATTGAAACTCATTTTCTAGCCTGTAACTATCTTCGGATGGAACGAACCCTCATTAATCGTTGGACGTTCAATCCTGCCTTTGTGATCGTAACTGAGCTCCATATTGTCGAGCCCTAGTAGGTGCAGGATCGAAGCATGAATATCCCGCACATGCATTCTGTCCTCAACCGCATACAAACCGAGCTCGTCGGTCGCACCAATGGTTTGCCCGCCTTGGACTCCTCCTCCGGCCATCCAAATGGAAAAACCAGTTGGATTGTGATCGCGTCCATTGCCTTTCTCGCTCATAGGCGTTCGACCGAATTCGCCGCCCCAGATAACCAGCGTATCTTCAAGCATTCCGCGCTGCTTAAGATCCGCTAGCAAAGCGGCAACTGGCTGGTCCATTCCAATGCAACGCGCCGAGTGATTTTTCTCGATGGCTGAGTGCGAATCCCATTTGCTGCCAGTCCC
>JBCCEO010000157.1:0-12505 GCA_039030255.1 Planctomycetota bacterium
AAGAACCGCAAGTAACAATCGGCGTTTTCGCGTCAGAGCGTGATGGTTCCGATTCCGTTTCGGGTACGGTCACGATTACCGTCAATGACAAGAATGACGCCCCAACAAGCCTTCAATTACTCAACACCATGGTCGCAGCTGATTCCGCAGGAATCGCAATTGGCCAAGTTGTAGTTCAGGATCAGGATAACGATGAATATGAATTCTCGGTGGACGATGGCCGTCTGGAGATCATCAACAATGTGCTGAAGGTTAAAGACGATTCCACAATTCCAGAGTCCGAACAGACGTTAACCGTATTCATCTCAGCTACCTCGGAAAGCGGTGATAGAATCGCGGAGGCGTTTGAACTGGCAGTTACGCCACCTCCATCGCCTCACCACAATCCCAATGAACCCATGGACGCCAATGGGGATGGCAAAGTTAGCCCGCTTGATGCACTGATTATTATTGACGCTTTGAACAACCATCCGGGCGGCAGGCTGCCACCTGTACACGAAGGGGGGGAGCCTCCCCAGGAAAGAGTTGACGTCAATAACGACGGCTACATATCTGCGATCGACGCACTGAGTATTATCAACTACTTGAATCAAGAACGTTCAGCTGGTGAAGGCGAAGGACTAGCCGACGGATATGGCGAACAACAGTACGCCGCCTACGGTCCTCAACTTCCAGGCTCGCAGCTTCCTTTCGAAGACTTAGAGCGGAAGGAAGCAAGACTCGCGATTGATCTCGAGCTCGAACGACTGCTTGAGGAACTCGCCAGAGCTCGACAGTCGAATTCTTAACACGTGTGAATGCTTAGCGATAATGATTATGCGGGTCAAACCACCGATTTATGCGGGTCAAACCACCGAAGAGGTTTTAGTTACGAGCCGCTGACTTTCGGGCTCGCGCCACGTCCAATTATGGCATGAGTATCCCTCCATTCTCTCCTGAAGCCAAACAGATCGGTTTTAGCATCAGATTCTTTCACAGCAGAAACCACTTGAAGATGGTTCAGCCCCGTGAGCTAGCAAGTGTTTCAAAGAATCGTCTTGATAACTTCCGTTAGAATCGGCTATCTAACCAACTTGAGATCAAGTCGCCCGCCTACTGACAGAATCCACTGTCAACTCTTAACCCTTGAAGGAATTCCACATGCGATTCCAGTTCCCAGCCGCCCTGCTACTCGCTTTAGCCATTCTTCCTTTTTCGAATACTCTCGCGCAGGGTGTAGCAGCTACTTCCGGCAAGAAGAAAATTCACGTTGCTTTCAACATGGCTGAATGGAAGGCCAAACACATTCACGACGATGCAGCTGCCAAACAGTTTGTCGAGACATTGAAGACTTTAGGCTGCGAAGTCAAACAGGCGGCCCATAACGGGCATACCGACGTTTCATGCCGAACCCAGACCTGGAAAGCCCTGGCACTGGACTCTTCAGAGCAGGCCATTCAATGGGTTAAGTGGCTTCAGGACTCTGGTTTCCAAACCATCTACGGGCGAAAGTACGGCTCGCACAAGAAAGAGAAGCAAGGAAAAGTTGAATTGGTGCAGTATCGTCTTTCTGAGTGGAAGGCCAGCCACATTCATGACAAACGTCAGCTGCTCGACCTAACGGCGCTGTATAGAGGGCTCGGTTGCGAAATGGAGCAATCTGGGCATGCCGGCCACACCGACTTGAAGGTGCGTTGCCAAGAATGGATGGAGTTTGAGGTTGGTTCGCATGCCATCGCGAATACTTGGTTAAAATACCTGGCAAGCTTGGGATTCGAAACCAAACACGAACATTAAGCCGAACTGCTCTCGAAACGTCCGTTCTCCATCATTTGATTTCGACCCAGCTGAAGCAAAATCGAATAGGAGCATGCTTGATAGGTGTTCTTTGGATCCTTGTGCAATATTGGCCAACGGCTTCGTGAAACAACAGCCGGCCGATACAGACGTGGTTTCGGGCAAGAATCCATCTTTCTCGTCAACTCAATTGGACTTGTGACCCGATTCCTGTTGGATACACTTAGGGATTCTCAATTTGGGACAACCGTGAGGAAAAGCTCAGGAATGGGACGGAGCATGTGATTTTGCAGCCGCTTACCGTTGTTTCCTGGCACAAAGTCAGTGAAGTTGGGCGAGTAGTCCCAAGTTATTAAGGATAGATTTCATGCCGAAGATGAAAACTCACAAGTCGACGAAGAAGCGATTCCGTTTGACGGCCAAGGGCAAGGCGAAGCACCGTGGTGCTGGCACCAGCCACCTGGCAACACGGATCTCGAACAAGCGTCGCAGAAATCTGCGTGGCACTCGCGTTTTGGCGGAAGCACCGACCAAGATGATTCGCGACTGCCTGCGTCATAACAGCTACTAAAAATTGTTTGCGGGAAAAGATCTGCCGCACTCTGCGGCTTGACCAAGCATCTGGGTATAACGCTGGCCGCGACGGCTCCCGCCCGTGGATCGTGGCAAGGACCTGAGATGCTCCTACTGAAAGCTAGAAGAGATGAGGACTCGAAAGGGTGCCGCTCGCCATCAGGCGAAGAAAAGACTGTTTAAGAGAGCCAAGGGCTTTCGCGGTGGTCGCGGCAACATGCTGCGTACGACCAAAGAAACACTGGCGCGTGCTGGCGCTTTTGCTTACCGCGACCGACGTGTTAAGAAGCGAGAATTCCGACGCCTCTGGATCGTTCGAATTAGCGCCGCCTGCGAGCAACATGGCCTGCGTTACAGTCAGTTCATCAATGGACTCAAGAAAGCTCAGATTGGCTTGGATCGCAAGCAGCTTTCAGAGATGGCTATCCATGATCCTGCTGGATTCACAACGGTTGTCGAGAAAGCCAAAGCTGCTTTAGAAAACTAGGCAGTTTGGTCCGACTTACCTGACCGAAGCCGCTTCTCCTTTCTGCACCGACTGCTGCTGAATCTTCTTCTTTCGGCGACAGTACTATATAGTGTATTGGGAAAAGTTTTTTTGTCGCGTGCATTGCTTGACGGCTGAGCGCCCACGCTGGTTGCCAAACATGCCTTTATCTAGCGTAGCACTTCCGTGTTACGTTAAAGATAAGGCCGATGACTCCCTGGCCCAGAACTTTGGGCCTTGTAGCCTAGACATTTTCGTCGCGATCCTGGCACTCCCTGATGCAGGTTTTTGCGTTCCATTTTGGTACGGGAATCAGAAGATGGACCTACAATCTTTCTTGACAGCCTTGGAAGAACTTTCTGAGCAAGCATCAAAAGACTTTGAGTCTGCCCAGGATGCTGAGTCGCTGGAAGCGGCGCGTGTGCAGTATACGGGTGCACGCAGCGGAAAGCTGAAAGAGCTGCAGAAGGCGATGGGAGCATTGCCTAAGGAAGCGAAACGCGATGGCGGGATGAGCTTCAATGCGGCCAAGAATCGTATTCAACAAGCATTTGAAGATGCTTCAGGTCGCTTAAGCAGTGGCGGTGGAAGCGCGTCCAGCGGCCCCGGAATTGACCCAACCCTACCTGGTAGCCCGCAACACATTGGCCGCACCCACCCAATTACGCAAACGATTGAGCACCTCAAGGCAATCATGAGTCGCTTGGGGTTCTCTGTGGTAGAAGGGCCAGAAGTCGAAGACACTTGGCACAACTTCATCGCCCTCAATATTCCTGAAGATCATCCGGCTCGTGATCCGCTAGACAACTTCTACCTATCGGTCGCGGGAGCAACGGTGGTTGATGCTTCGGCAGGCGAAGCCAGGTTGCTCCGCAGCCAGACGAGCACGGTTCAGATACGGGTCATGGAAAACACCAAGCCACCGGTCCGTATCATCTCGCTCGGAAGAGTGTACCGGCCAGATGATCCCGATCCAACGCACTTCCCAATGTTTCATCAAATGGAAGGATTATGGATCGATAAAGAGGTCAATATGGCACAGCTGAAAAGCGTTTTACGTTTGTTTGCAACAAGCTATTTGGGCTCTGACGTTTCCATTCGTTTTAGGCCGAGCTTTTTCCCATTCACCGAGCCAAGTGTCGAGGCTGACTTCTGGTGGAATGACAGTTGGGTAGAATTTGGCGGAGCCGGAATGGTTGACCCGAATGTACTGGAATCAGTTGGATACGATCCAGAAGAATATGTTGGGTTTGCTTTTGGCTTAGGGGTCGAGCGACTTTGCATGGGCCGACACGGCGTAGAGGACATTCGATTCCTGTTTCGCAACGACCTCAGGTTCCTGCGACAGTTTTAGCAAACAACCATTTTATTAGAGCAAAGAACGTGTCCTTTGCTCCCGATTCGAATTACATTCAAACTTAAAATCTTGCAGAGTCACAGCAATGCTCGTTTCCTGGGAATGGCTTAGCGACTACGTCAAAATCGAAGAGACGCCCGATGCAATGGCATTGAAATTCGCCATGTCGGGTCTGAATCATGAAGGAACGGTGGAGTTCGGAACCGACTTTGTAATTGACTTGGAAGTCACCAGTAATCGCGGAGACTGCTTGGGACATATCGGGGTCGCTCGCGAAGCCGCCGTGCTACTTGAGACTCCCCTTCAGGTCCCAGAAGCTCAGCCCGTAGAAAACAGCAGTCCGGCGAGCGACTCCATTGCAGTTGAAAACAAATTTGTCGATGGATGCCCCGAGTATACAGCTCGAATTATCCGAGGCGTTAAAGTTGGCCCAAGTCCAGAATGGCTAGTGCGAAGGCTCAAGGCCGTCGACATCGAATCGGTTAGCAACGTCGTCGACATTACCAACTATGTCATGATGGAATGCGGCCAGCCTCTGCACGCTTTTGATTTGGCTAAGATTCGCGGAAACAAAATCATCGTGCGTCCCGCTTCCGAAGAAGAAGAATTCTTGGCGATCAATCATAAGGCTTACGAACTTGATACCCAGATGGTCGTCATAGCGGACGCCGAAGGCGCGGTAGCCTTGGGTGGTGTCATGGGTGGTGCCGATAGCGAGATTTCTGAAACGACAACGGACTTGCTGATCGAGGCAGCAAGATTCACGCCTTTAGCGATCCGTCGAGCCGCAAGAAAGCTCAAGTTGCAGAGCCCCGCCTCCTACCGTTTTGAACGCATGCCCGACCCTGCAGGCCTGGATTGGGCAAGCCGCAGATGCTGCGAGCTCATCTTGGAACTCTGCGGCGGGGAACTGGAACAAGGAATGGTGTCGGATGGGCCAGTCGCCATAGAGCCGAAGCCTATAACCTTCCGAATTGCACAAATCAAACGAGTGCTGGGCATCGAGATTCCGACGGAAACTGCAAAACGCATTTTGTCTGACCTAGGTTGTCAAGTTGCTGGAGATGAATCGGAGTTACAGGTTGTGCCGCCAAGTTGGCGGACCGACGTGACTCGCGAATGTGATCTGATTGAGGAAGTAGCTCGGATGTACGGATACGAGCAAATCCCTGAAGATGTGGCAGTTCCAATCGGCGTCGCACCGCCTCGACCGAAAGACATTGCTTTAGATCGTGCCCGCCTCGCTCTGAGCGCTTTCGGGATCGATGAAGCCATGACCCCCAGCGTAGTAAGCGAAGCCTTTGAAAATCTCGGCAGTTTTTGGAATACGAATGAACCGCTGACAGTAGATACACAATTGCTGCGTGGGGCAAAGTCTCTGCGTAGAGGATTGGTTGCGAGCCTGCTAGATGCTCGGCACTTCAATCAAACTCAAGGCAATCGCAATGCCGAGCTTTTCGAAGTTGCAGCCATCTTTCTTCCTGGCCAGGAAGGAGAACTTCCCAAAGAGCAATCAACGCTCGGAATCGTAAGCGCAGGAGACCTCCAGCGCGTCAAGGGAATTGTTGAATCGATCGTTAGCGAAGTTGCTGGTAACATCGAATTGAACTGGGAGGCAGCACCTCATGCCCTCTTCGACGACGAAACAGGACAAGAGCTTTCGGTCAACGGAAAAGTACTTGGCTACATCGGAATCGTGAGCAATGCCGCTCAATCGCATTTCTCTCTCGACAATCAAGCGGCAGGTGCGGAGCTCAGCGTCGATGTCTTGACAGAGCTTCTGCAGCCGGTTCGCCGGGCAACGCAGGTAAGTGCCTTCCCGGCTATCGAGCGCGACCTTAACTTTGTCGTCGATGAGCAAGTACGCTGGTCGAATCTATCAAACCTTTGCCGCGAGAAGGCTGGCGAAAACCTGGACGACATCGAGTACTGCGAGACTTATCGGGACGCAAAGAAAGACGGAAAAGGTAAGAAGCGAATTCTCATGACACTCGTCTTCCGCAGCATGGAACGCACATTGACAGGAGATGAAGTTGAGCAGGCTGTGCAAGCCGTCGTTGCAGCCTGCGAAAACGAGTTGCAAGCCAAGCTCTTAAGCTAGCGTTTAGGCCAGAACTACTGTAGTTATGTCCTCGCGTTGACTCACCCAACGTGAGCTGACCCGATTCTCGCTATTGGCTTGACCTGTCTTTGGCGTTCTTGCTATGGATGGATGCGTCTGCAGGGATTTGATCGATGTCATTCCCTGCAAGATCTTGAAAATCCTCGACTGTCGAACTGAGCCAGCTCATCCGCAGGCCCGATCGATGGCTTCCAAGAGACCAGATTCAAGCACTTGCTGCAATTATGCTTGCCCAAAGCGATCACCGATTCCCCACCAAGCTCCAAAGCTGCCTGCATGTGACCTTCCTGCTAGTCCTCGCTGCAAGCTTCGGATGCAACTGGGTGCCATCTCGAGATCTTACGCGTAGTGGGCCAATCGCACGAACCATAGGATTTATCACTCCTGGCAAAGAAATCCCGGCGCCCTCGCATCACCGCAACTGGCGTCCAGACTTGGCGATCCTTCCGTACGCCGAGATCAATCAGGACCGCGTCCATCTCTACAACATTCGCGATTGCAATTATCGCACGGAGGAGGATTATGACGTCAAGCACTTTGACCGCCAAATACTCCTAGCCGACATCCAGACGGTGGACTTCATTGTCGTCCCCTTTAAAGAAACGCCCGCCATCGCTCATACGATGCTCAGCTTTGGGCTTAGTGATGGAGAGCATATAGTGTTTTCAGTGGAAGCAAGACTTGAAGAAGGCGAAGACTACTCTGCACTCCCCAGCGCTGCAGGCCAATACGAACTCATTTGGATTGTTGGTACAGAGCGAGATCTCATCCGCTTGCGAACAGATGTGCGAGATGTCGATGTATATCTTTATCCAACCAGGGCTCGCCCCGAGCAAGTTCAGAAAGTTTTTCTGGCGTGCCTGGCTCGCGCCAATGAAATCGTACGCCGCCCAGAGTACTACGACTTGTTGCAGAACAACTGCACAACCAACATAGTCGACCTAGTCAATAGTCTGCAACCTGGGGCCATCCCATCGGACATCCGAGTCGTTTTACCAGGGCATTCTGATCGCCTCGCCTACGATTTGGGGTTATTAGCCGCGGATGGTCCCTTCGAGGTCATTAAAGCCGCCAGCAAGATTAACCTCGTAGCTAAAATTCATTCCGACTCAGCCGATTTCTCAAGAGCGATAAGGCATCAGCCTGCCGCAATCATCCGCTAGACTCTCAGTTGTTGGATCTGCGGGAAAGTACGTCGATCAGTCCGCGGGGCCAAATCGAGGTACCAAGTCGCCCTGAGCATCAAACTCCAGCGACTGTGGATCGGTGAGAATTTCGAAGTCTGCATTCTGAGCCTGTGTATAGAACGCTTCGCTACATTCAATCTCGGCGAGATGCAAGGTGTCTTGAATCCACATCGCAGTGATTTCATGGGGTCTCACGTAGCCGGAGAGTTGGCAAGCAGTTTTTAAGGCGGTGTAGTCGCACGGGAAGTCGACTGGATGCATGCCTCCGGTGATATGTCCAGCTGTGATGCAGTTCATCCGGGTGGAGTCCTTGTCTATTCCCGCGATGACGCTGCTGTGGCACAGCTCGGAGAGGCCAATGCCACTGGCGTTTCCGTGCGTCTCTTCGGTCAGCCCACGCACATAAATATGGTGTATATCGGGCAACTCTCCTTCGATCGCAGCGTGATCATTCTTCTTCCGACCAATGACATTGGTGTCCATTCCGGTTCCTGAAATGTTCTTACCGATCCTATCAATCATCAACAATTCAGATTTCTCGAATGGCAGTCGTGGCATCCACTTTTTAACCTGTCGCAATAGCTCCGCTTCCTTACTTTCGATATCGCGGGACTGGACACCTACGATGGCGGCAGTTTCTTCATACGCGTTCTCCAGAATCGCAAGACCACCAAGAATGCTACATTTGGCAATGACTTCTTTGGCAACGGAACGCACAATTTGGTCGAAAGAATAGTTATGGATAACTTGGTGATACACTTCAGCACCGCGTTGCTTGCCAAGGCCAATGAGCATCATTTTCATCAGGCCGCTCTCGATGTCGCCAGCAAAGCGAGTATGGGGTTTAATTCGATTAACGACCAAGACGTGGTCGGCTTCGAACGCGTGTTGGTCGAAGTATACCGGGAAATTTTCGGCAGCTTGGCACACTTCCACCACTTGCATAGAGCTTCGAATCGAACACCCCATTGTCTCTTCTGTGACCCCGAGAGCGCTCAGCACTTGCTGCTGCCCTGCTGCTGTCGCACCGCCGTGGCTACCCATTGCCGGGACAATAAAAGGCAATGCCCCTTTCGACTTCAGAAAATCAACGCAGGCTCGAGTGATTGCCGCAATATTCGCGATACCGCGCGATCCCGCGGTAATAGCAACGCGTTTGCCTTCGATCGGTTCGTCGACAGTGCTGTTTAGAGCGCGGGTTGTAGCGTCCGTGACATCATCGATTTGGGGCCGTGCAAAGGATTGCCGTAACCGAAAAAACTTGGGAAGCAGAGAAACGTCAACGGACATAGAAGATATGGAGATTGTCAGAATGGAAAGGGAATGTTGATCCAGCGTTTGTTGATGCAATTTATTGAATTACATCAAGGACCTTCCAGCGGCAGCAGACTTTCGATCGCTCCTATTTATTTTGAATTCAGCTTCTCAAATTCGATCAGCTGCTTTGCAATCAAGCGATCGTAGGGTGCCAGTTTCACCGCTTTTCGCTGCGTCCTAATGGACTTTTCGATTTCCCCGGCAGAATAATAGCATCGGCCTAGTGTATCTAAGTATTCGGGAGCATTTCCATTCACTCCCACAGCACGTTCTGCCAAACTCACCGCTTCAAGTGGATTTTCCTCACACTTGCCCAACAACCAAGCTAATTGATTACATGCTTCAGCCAGCTCGAAATCTAGACGTTTTCTACGGTCACGAGTTGGGGCTCCAGCGCGTTGCATTTCCCATTTCACAACTTCTTTTCGAAACAACTCGCGCATCTCGGAGAGCTTTTCCTGATATTGCTTTTCTAATTTTGGGTTCCCTTTGGCAGAGTCGCGCATGGCAATGACGATGTCTGGGTTAGCCGGCGCATGTTCCAGTGCTTTCAACAAATTACCTTGGGCGTCTGCATAGTCAGAATTGTCGTTTCCAACTAAACCTAAATAGTAGTGGTAATCTCCTAGAATTCGGCTGTCGTCGTATACCTGGCCGTATCGAGACGCGGTGCTTTCAGATTCTTCAATTTGAGTAATTCTATCGACGACCGGCTTCAGGGCCGCACTGGCATCTACATGCCGGCCGGCGTCCCAGTAAAATTGCGACAAATTAAGTCGGATGGTAGTCCAAATTTGGTTGTGTCTTGCATCCATTACTGATTTGAACTTTGGCTCATCTTCCGTCTCGCTTGATTCTGTGCTCTCGGATAGCAAGTCCAGTGCTTTGATAAACTCGCGTTCAGCCCAGTCATACATCGATCGACGATTGAGCCGTTTCGCGGCCTCGGAACGAATGGTAGCTTCCATGCCGGAGGCCGACAGACCTCCAATTCGCTGGAACTTCCCATTGTTCAAGCTCATGCTTGTTTTCAGAGCTTGCTTTTCACCAAGTTCATCTTGGCCCGTTTGCAAAAAAGCTTCTGCCAGGTGAAACCCAAGCTCGTAGCTCTCAAACGCCTTTTCATTCCTCTCACTTAGCTCAATTATCAGCTCTGGCATTTTCCAATCGTCCAGCAACTGCTCTGCGAAGGGCTTAAAGCGAGAAGTCATGCCCTCGCCAAAATCCAGACATGGCCTTGCTATTGCGAGAGCAGCTTCTCTGCCAGCATGCAACTGACTCCAATTGGCGACGGCACCATGAAACTGCATGACGTGTTGCTTTTGACGCGACATCATTTCAAAAGATTCATCAGCAGTCGTGCTGCGCTCGGCTGCACATAAAGTTTGCCATTCTGCCAAATCGAATTCGCCTAGATCAGAATCTTGTAATAGCTGACGAATCCATTTCACCGCATCACGCCGACTTGGTCCCAAAGACTTCGCGACCGCCGCTGAGAAATCAGTAGGAAGCGCACCCTGCGCATCTTGGGCCTTGCGAGTTAAAACCTCAATCAAATGGACGCCAGCTGTGCGCGAAAGTAATTCTGTCCGCTCGTAACGAGCCAAACGGCACAGGGCCAATACCCCGTCGTTGCCGTCGTGTTCAGCTAGCATCTTGATCCTGGCGATGCGCTGATTCGGATCTGCAACGTCATAGTCTTTGAGAAAGCCCCGTACATCGACCGAATCGGAATCCATATACCAGACCACATTTTGACTGCTAATCAGGTAGCTGGCCGCGTTCGAAATTTCGATGTTCGTACTTGGATTGGTGGCTGCCTCATGAAGTTGTTCGAATGCTGCCAATCCATATTGCTTGAGAGCCCATTCGGCCTGCGTACGAAGACGATAGCTAGGATGCCCAAGTTGCTCAATGAGCTTTGCGATCTCAGACGCCTGATATTGCTCTGCATCGTCCTGACCAACTGCCGGCGCACGATTATCTTGTCGTTCGAGCCCATCTTGAGCGACGGTTAGCGGGCTGAAGCAGCACACCCCGAGCAGATATATCGCGGGCATCGAAAGCGCCGGACAGAATCTCAGAGTTTTTGTATCTTGCATGGAAGTAAACTGCTTTTAAAAATCGAGCACTATGTCTCGAAGGGTTGGCGACCTGGGAGCCGCGGGAAACTTTGGACTGCCTCCTACACTTTAGCACAATTGGCACTATTCTTTGGCTAGGAAATCTTGGTTATCATCTCATATTGGTGAATTGATATAGCCGGCTCCCGAAGGAAAAAATTGGCTGTTGTTCATCAAGGGTAATGCAAAAAGGGAAGTCCCTAAGGGCTTCCCTTTCATGAATAGCTGCTAATGTTCCACCCGCTATGTCAGCGAGTTCTCGTTTAGGAACTTGCCTTATTTCGACAAGGCGTTTTCAATCATCTTGACAAGTTCATCGTCGCTGGGCGCCGTTCCCGAACCATAGCGGGCAATTACCTTACCGTCCTTACCGATCAAGAATTTCTCAAAGTTCCACCCGACTTTGCCCTTGCCCTTTGGCTTTGTTTCCTGGGAAGTCAAAAAGCCGTAGAGTCCGCAAGCGTCATCGCCATTGACTTCAATCTTCTCGAACATGTCGAAGGTAACACCGAATCGGCTCTCGCAAAAACTGGCGATTTCCTCGCTGGTTCCTTTTTCCTGCTGACCAAATTGGTTGCAGGGAAAACCGGCGACCACCAATCCTTTTTCCTTGTACTTTTCAAACAAGTCTTGGAGCCCTGCGTATTGCCGAGTGTACCCGCAACGACTTGCAACATTCACTGCCAACACAACCTTGCCTTTATACTTTGACAAGTCGACTTCTTTGCCGGCTAGCGAATTCATCTTGAAGGAGTAGGCATTCACCTTCCCGTCCTCTTTCTTGGCTTCTTTTTCTGTGGAATTTGCTACAGCAGCAACCGAAAGGCACATCACAAGTCCCAAAACTATTGGAATACGCACTCTTACATCTCCTCAAATTGATTTCTAATTCACTGTGATCAATGATACCTGATCAAAACTCTGCATGAGCAATATCTTGCGACCGCTCCCGGCAAAACCAGCCGCAGTAGTCAGGGCAAATCAAAGCTTCAACCTGGGCCGCCTCAACTAACCCACCCGTTCCGAGTTTCACGAGGAATTCTGGACGGGTCGTGCGATAGCACGGTGAGGGCTAAAGCTCTCAAATTGGAACTTTGATTTGACCTACCGCAGTATTGCATTGCCTCGATCATTCTACAACAACTCAGTATACTGAAGCTTCAAGTTTCGTTCTTAGACCCGGAGCAAATTGATCTCCCATTACAGCTCTGGAATAAGGTCTGTAATATCGCTTTTTGACCTGAAGACTCTTACTTGGATTCCGATTCTTCAATCCGTCCAACCGACTCCTTGCAGACACCGGCAACCCGCAGCGATGCAAGACTTAAATCCAGTTGATAATTACCTACATGGCAGCTGGGAAGCCCTCGGCAATGGCGCCCCAATGCTTGTCGCTCTTGCTCAGATCGCGAGCGACAATTGGAGCAACCAACGGCAAATTCCCATCAACGCAAACGACCTTTCAAATCCAGCGAAAGCAATTCTATTCGCAGCCAAAGACCGAGGCATCATCGAGATTAGGGCGGTCAACTCGGCTTTTGATGCCGCAGCCCGAATGTTGGC
>JBCCEO010000158.1:0-12493 GCA_039030255.1 Planctomycetota bacterium
AATGAGGTGTGCACGCCACCGGGATATGCCCCTCGCCAGCCAACAGTCCACTTGTTGGATCCATGCCGACCCAGCCCGCTCCTGGCAAGAACACTTCGGTCCATGCGTGCAAGTCGCAAAAATCCTGTTTTGGTCCAGGCGGCCCGTCTAAGGACTCCGTATCCGCCGCAAGCTGAATCAGATATCCCGAGACAAAACGAGCGGCTAGCCCGACATGACGCAATACTTCGACCAAAAGCCAAGCCGAGTCGCGACAGGAGCCTCGTTCGAGCGTTAAAGTATCTTCTGGCGTTTGTACACCAGGTTCCATCCGAACGGTATACTCGATCTGCTTTTCGAGGCGACGATTCAGGTCGACCAAGAAGTCAATCGTTCGGTCCGCCGATGAAGGGATCTGCTCCACCCAATCGCCGAATTTCGGCGTGAGCTCGGGCTGCTCAAGATAAGGCGCCAACTGCTTCCTCAGCGCGGGCGTGTACTCAAATGGAAATGCCTCTGCCTCCTCCTCAATAAAGAAGTCAAACGGGTTGATGACCGTCATTTCCGCTTGAAAATCAACGACAACCTTAAGTCGATTCGTTGGCTTCTCGAAAACGTACCGAGAGACCGGGTTCCCAAATGGATCCTGTTGCGGATTGTAGAAATGCTCATCTGGTTCAACGACTTGACTGTACGCGATGATGGGTGTTCGTGCATGATAGGCTGGCTGCAGACGAACAAGCTGTGGCCACAGTTTCACAAGTCGATCGTAGAGGTATTCGGTCTCGTGATGCAGTGCGATACGGATTGTCATGAGGCATCAAGTGCGTAGAAATAATCGGTATTTAGCGTGTCGCCTATGTTGTTTAGGTCGAGCTGGATTTGGTCAATAAACTCATGCATTCCCTTTGCATGCAACTGCTGAACGTTGCTGGCAGCCAAACGCTCGCGCAAAGCATTCATTTTCGAGTGCGCGTCACCTGGCCGCTCACGGTGCTCTTTCTCGATCTGGGTTAGCGACCACTCTGCACCAGCGACGCAGCAAAGGATGGAGCGCGGAAACCGATCGTTAAACACAAAGAACTCGATAACTCGGTTGATGTCCATCAAATGGTGCTCGCGTCGGTAAGCCTCAAATCCACTGATTGCGTAAAGCAAAGCGGACCATTGGAGGTCGTCGACTGCAGTTCCAGCGTCTTCAGGTTGCGGAAGAAGATTGAAGTACTTCACGTCTAGAATTCGAGACGTCTTATCTGCGCGCTCGACGAGTCTCCCAAGATTTGCAAAGTGCCAGCGCAGGTCATGCGACATCGTCGCGTCAAAAACCCCATTCCAGAGCAAAGACTTACGTCGCACTTGCTCAAAAAACTCCGTCGTTGGCTCTAAGTTATCTTTCGCCGCGTCCATAACAAAATGGTAGAAATCGTTGATCTCTTCGAACGCTTCGCTTGAAAGCACTTCTCGCACACTGCGCGCGTTCTCTCTTGCAAAACGCAATGACGACAACATCGAGTTTCCATAGCCACCATCGAAAGCAAGAAACTTGATTACGTGTTCAGCCGAAAAGTTCGGGTACCTTTCGCGGTACAATTCCGTATCGCCAGTTACCTGAACAAGCGGTTCCCAAGGGTCCACTAGGTTTTCCGGCTGATCGAGCAAGAAACTCAGGTTGACCTCCAAGAAACGAGATAGGTTTTCGGCCCTTTCCATTTGTCGGGCCATCCAATAGATTGTTTCGGCGACTCGTGCGAGCATTGCTATCAGCTATTTGATTTCTGATTGAGGAAAGTGAGGTGCCGGAAGATTCGTCTCCTGTCCAGGACCGGCAACAACCCAAGTATCTTTGCTGCCACCGCCCTGTGAGGAATTGACTACCAAGGAGCCCTTACGAAGTGCGACTCGGGTCAGGCCACCAGGCACGACGTCTATCTCAGTCTCTGACTTGCAAAGAACATAGGGCCGCAAATCAACGTGCCGTCCTTCAAGCTGGTCGCCAACCAAAGTCGGGACTCGTGAAAGGCTTAATGTTGGCTGGGCAATGAAGTTGCGAGGATTTTCGCGCACTTTCTCTGCGAACGCTTGACGCTCTGCTTGCGAAGCATGAGGACCGATCAAGATTCCATAGCCCCCAGATTCATTTGCCGCTTTGACGACCAACTCGTCCATGTGCTCCAGCACGTATTTCCGGTCCTCCTCCTTTTGGCAAACGTAGGTCTTCACATTCGCCAGAATGGGTTCTTCACTCAGATAGAATCGAATCATTTCGGGAACAAAAGCATAAATGACCTTGTCGTCCGCCACGCCTGTCCCAGGTGCATTGGCGAGTGCAACGTTCCCAGCTAAGTAGGCCCGCATCAGCCCGGGTACTCCGAGCATCGAATCCGGATTAAAGGTTTCTGGATCCATAAAGGTATCGTCAATGCGTCGATAGATTACATCTACTTTCTGCAGGCCTTCAGTCGTTTTGGCAAATACCTGTTCCCGTTCGACAACGAGGTCCCGTCCTTCAACCAGCTCAACGCCCATTTGCTGAGCCAAAAACGAATGCTCGTAGTAGGCACTGTTGTAGACCCCAGGCGTCAAGACGACCACGTTCGGCTGCGCGACCTGTGGCGCAAGACCTGCAAGTGTGTCATACAAACGAGCTGGATAGTCGCTGACCGGCCGCACTCGAGAAACGCTAAAGAGCTGTGGAAAGCTCTTCTTCATCATGGCTCGGTTTTGCAGAACATAAGAAACACCCGAGGGACAGCGCAAGTTGTCTTCCAGGACGAAAACACCGCCACTGCGATCGCGTATCAAGTCTGTGCCCGTAATATGGCACCAAACTCCTTGAGGAGGCTTAAGACCAACGCACTGCCTACGAAAGTCTGGGCAACTCTCCACCAACTCGCGCGGCAATACTCCCTCAGCGATGATTCTTTGCTCATTGTAAATATCTGAAAGAAAAGCATTGAGAGCACGAATTCGCTGTTTGAGTCCAGCCTCAATGTGCTGCCATAGCATGGCAGGCACGATTCTCGGAACGATATCAAAAGGCATAATCTTTTCGGTGCCTTGATCGTCCCCATAGACGGTGAAAGTAATTCCCATCTGATAGAGCGCTTGCTCGATGGCACGCTGTCGCCTTGCAAGCTCTCCGCTTGGCAACTCATTGATGCGACGTATCAAGTGCTCTGTGTCAGGTCGTCCGATACATTCGGAATCAACAATCTCGTCAAAAAAATCACCGACTTCATAGTCCAGTAACTTTGGGAGCGGCAGCATTTCTTTGCTCTGAGCCTGACGTTGGGTCTGCTCGCCGACAAAGTCGGTAGATGCAGAAACGTCGGAAAGATGAGAATCTGATGACATAGCTTGGCGGCACGAGAAAAGAACATAATGCTGCACCATTTCGTCCAGCACACTTACCGATTCCGCCTGAGCGTAGCATAACCGCAGAAGATGCTCCCGACTAGAAGTCGTTTTGTGTGTGGCCAAAGTTTATGGTCAAACTTTTAGGCGGCGCTTTCCCAGAATCGTTCCCATAGATTGCTGGCTTCGATAGCGGCTAATTTCATCATCGCTGCATTGTGGAAGTCCCAGGCGCCCGCTGCTTTTACTCGCTGAGTAGTCATCTTGCATTCGGCTTCCGTTGGGCCACTGCCGATCTGAACCCAAAAGAAAAGCCCCTTGCTCTAAGGTTCCGCCTCGCGGATCATCGCCTCTTCCAAATTGTACTTCGTCGATTCGACCGTGTTTACTTCGATTCCATTCTCAATCCTGCGCCCACTTGGCTAGTCAATTAGTGCAAAAAACGATGATGAGCCTGGTCGCTGTCGGGGAAAATTCGATGACTCAGCAAACAAATGGAAAGGGCCGGTGAAGCCCAAGCATAATTGCTGCCGACTCCCAATTGATCCACGTACATTTTGCTATATATCAAGTGAACTTACAATTGCTGAAGCCTGCTCTATTCTTGCGGCAAATTTGCTTGACGCAACTGATTGATCGAATGCGGCGCTCAGAAGCGTCTGAATAACAGCTGAAACCCAAGCTTGGGTCACTGGACCTGACTCATCCAAGCTCTTGAACGACTCGCTGCGTCATCTCGGTGCTGTAAGCGTTTAACTTCCAGTGTCCTGGCGACCAACCAATCAAGAATCTGCAGAAGTCGGCCCAAGCAAAGGGATAAAGCTCGCGCCATTCCTTTTCCAACCGCGCGAACTCTACTGCGGAGCCCCGGTCAGCCAGAGCATCTTCAAGAACTCGAAAGTAGAAAGACAACAGCGACTCTTGTTCCGCAGCCGCCTCGCCTTCGCTCAAACAACTGCTAATGAAATAAGCGACATCCTTCATCCCGCAACCACGGCCCACGTACTGAAAATCCACTGCAGCGACTTGAGGCGGAATACCCCGTGCTGATCCATTCGAAAAGCAAAAGTTGGCGACTTTCGCATCGCCATGCACGAGCGTCTGAAATTCAGCTTCATTCAGCCGACGATCGATCTGTGACGCCAGCTGCTTCAACGGCCCGGCTGGCATTGCCTCCAGTTCCTCTGGGCGCGTTGCCAAATGCCAATAGGTGCCCACGGGCCAAAGGCCCGCTGCATCTGTACCTATAAAAGTTGCATGGAAATTTGCGAGCCAACGCAAGCAAGCTTGAATATCCTCCGCGGCTAATTCGCTTCTTCGCTCGGAAAAACCAGCAGCGTCGAGATCCTCCAATACCATGATCCAGCCGCTTTCCTCCGGCTTTTCGTAGGTCGCCACAAGCTTGGGGATTCGCCAGGACGGATCACTTTGCGCCGAATACGACTGGTAGAACTTCGTTTCGACTTGATAGGAACGAACCTTGCGTCGATGCGATTGCTCGCCTCCCCAGCCCCTTCGGTTCGAACGCGCCCGAGAAAGATCAACGTGCTTGATGACAACGTTCTCCGTCTCTGCGCCGCTTACACGCGCCCGCTGAATACAGCCATATCCGCTCCATAGACTCTGAATCTGTTCACCCAACTCGACCGATCGAGCCCCCGTTATTTGCTTGACCGCTTCCTCAAACGCATCCATATGTACTAAAAAGACTTTCCGTTTACTTCTTGAACTTACTTGCATCAATCCTGATTGTGTAAGCGTTGATACCAGGCTTAAGATCAAAGGTCACGCGGCCACGTTGAAAGTCGGTCGGAACGCCATCGAGCATTCCAGAGTCAAAGTATCTGACACTGTTTTCGTGCCACATTCTAAATGTCACTTCGCCAATCGGAAGATGCAAGATTTGCAGTAACCCCCGTTCGTTCGAAATGCCTACGTAGGGATGATCGGTAATCACGGCGTAGGCCCGCATCCATGGGTGAATATTGCATTCAACCGGGATCGGTACGGGCTCAGGTTTAGTTAACTTGTAGAGTTTGTCACTCTTCGCTGGAATAAGAGCGCTGAAAGCGTTGTTATGGAACACCATCAAGTTCATATTGTGCCCGACGGGATCCGCGTTGGTGAAAGCCACAGATTGCCCAGCTTGCATAGCGAATACATGAGGAATAAACCTGCAGTTTTCAGCGCGCACGGAAACCTCTTTTTCCTTCATCACTATTTTGGGCAATTCAACCTTGGTTCGACGTTCGTCAAGATACATCACCATGTTCTGAATCTCGCCGCCGTTTCCAACGATCATCTTCTCCGAGAGAATTTGCTTGTCTTTACCGTCAGGATGATTCCCCATATCCAAATACTGACGCTCGGGAATCGGGCCTTCAAACAAAATTCGAATCTCTAGCGTCGCCAAAGGATTGGCACAGCAGTCCTCCAACTCGCCACTTGGCCGCCCATCATGAACCAAGTTTTGTGCCAGGACGACGCTTGCAAAGAGCTGCAAGAGGAAAAGGAAAAAGCCTATGAAGACCAGAAAACTAGGTGAAGTAGCGAATCCTCGCTCAGGATCTCGCTTGGCGCTGCAACAGACAGGGAATACGTTTCGCATTGAAATACTCCATCGAATTCACTAACGGCCTGCAAGTTTCAGTTGCTAGCGGCGACCAAGGGAATCGCAGGGGTGGATGCGTTGATCACTGGTTATTTTGGCGGTCTGATTGGTTGGGTGGGGGCGGAATTGCGCGGACTTTGACAGACTGCCTGACATCGGACTTGCCGAATCCCAAGCAGCAGTCATAATAACCGCATGAGTCCACAGAATCTCGCTTTCGCATACTTTTTCAGCTTTGTACCGTACTTTAGCTACGGGGCTGTGAAACGTATGTAGTGAGTTGACTCTAACCTCCTAAACTACCACAGCCCTGGTGACTTAAAGAATCACCGGGGTTTTTTTATTCCTCGCCCCCAAGAGATGAACTGAGCGTAGCCATGATTGTCGTAATGGAACAGAACGCGACCGCCGAGCAAGTCGACCACATGAGAAATCGTGTCCAGGAAATGGGACTCAAAGCCCATGTGATCCAAGGGACGGAACGCACCGTGATCGCCGCGGTTGGCGATGAGCGGGTCACTAAGGCGGAAGCACTGGAGAGCGGACCAGGCGTAGCTGAAGTCTTGCCCATCTTGGCCCCATACAAAGTAGCCAGCCGAGAGCTCAAGCCAGATCCGACGCTCATTCAGGTGCAAGAATTCAAAGCGGGCGCCGGTGTCGTAGGTGTCATGGCGGGCCCTTGCTCGGTCGAAAGTGAAGAACAAATTGTTTCCTCGGCCCATGCAGTCAAAAAGGCCGGAGCAACTGCACTTCGCGGAGGTGCCTTCAAACCGAGAACCAGCCCCTATAGCTTCCAAGGAATGAAGGAAGACGGCCTCAAACTGCTAGCCCTTGCTCGCGAAGAAACAGGCTTGGCCGTTGTTACAGAAGTCATGACCAGCGAAGAAGTCGAGTTGGTCGGTAAGTACGCTGATGTGTTGCAGATAGGCGCTCGCAATATGCAAAACTACCGGTTGCTAGAAGCAGTAGGTAAGAGTGATCGCGCCGTGCTGTTAAAACGCGGTGCCAGCGCGACTGTCGACGAATTCTTACTTGCCGCCGAATATGTTTTGAATGAGGGCAATCCAAACGTCATGCTCTGCGAACGCGGCATTCGAACTTTCGAAAGTCACACTCGATTCACGCTACCACTGGCAACCGTGACGTACTTGCATAAAAAAACACACTTGCCAGTCATAATCGACCCGAGCCACGGCACGGGCCACGCCTACATGGTTCCAGATATGTCCGTCGCAGCGGTTGCTGCAGGTGCCGATGGTCTGATAATTGAGGTTCACCCGACTCCCGAAACCGCAGCCTCCGATGGCTACCAGTCTTTGGATTTCGCGCAATTTGACTCGGCCATGGCGCGATGCCAGAAGGTAGCCGTCGCAGTCGAAAAAGAGTTTTGCACGATGCCAGAGGCCTAGGCTAGCTGGGAGAATAAGCAGTCTTCCGAATTGCCCCTCCAAGGGAACGAACCATTACACCGGACAAGCAACCTTCCTCCGATGACACTACCTCTCAGGCTAGATCAACCTTGGGTCTGACCACGTTATCGGCGTTGGTGATAGCCAACATGGTCGGGGCAGGAATCTTTACTTCGACCGGTTTTTCCATGGCCGCTCTCGGTAATCCTGGTCGAGTCATGTTTGCTTGGGTTGTCTGCGGCCTGTGGGCCGTGTGCGGAGCAATTGCTTATGGAGGTTTGGTTTCGCGACTGCCACAGTCAGGCGGCGAATATCTCTTCCTCAGCCGCTTCGTGCATCCGGCTGTAGGCTTCATTGCCGGTTGGATTTCCGTCATCGCGGGCTTCACGGCACCGATCTCCGTTGCTGCCTTGACGGCGGCAGTCTATTTATTGCCCGGTCAGGAAGAGGGAGCTCTCCCATTAAAACTTGCTGCCGCAGCCTTGATTGTCGTCGCCACGATTTGCAACGTCATCGGACTGACGCTTGGAAAAGCTGCCCAGAATTTGATTGTCGGTCTCAAGCTGATACTGCTTGCAATTACGATCCTTTGGGCATTCTTTTTTACTAGTAGTGAACTTTGGGTCGGCACGGCACTAACGGATCGAGATCCCAGCTGGTGCCCATCAGGCTTCGGCGAGTGGAGCACTTTTGTCGCCTCCATGTCCTGGATCGCCCTAAGCTACACGGGATTCAACGCGGCCATTTATGTCGCTGGCGAATCCAAGAACTCGCGAACTTTGGTGCCAAGATCAATGTTGCTGGCAACACTTTTCGTGACCGGAATTTATTGGCTGCTAAACATTGTCTACGTTTATGCCCCGCCGCCTGAATCGATCTCATTGCAGCCAGATGTAGCAGCGATTGCTACTGAGCACATCGGTGGAACATCGCTGTCGAACTTGATTCGCCTGGTCATTATCCTCTCCATGTCGAGTAGTGTCTTTGCAATGTTGCTAGCAGGACCACGCGTGTACCAGAAGATGGCCGAAGACGGTGCAATGCCGCAAATCCTAAAGGGCAAGGTCGGATCACCAGTTCAAGCTATTGTATTTCAGGCCATATTGAGCATTATTCCACTCTTCTTAGCCAACTTGCTAGAGCTCATGCAGTATTTGGGACTTACGCTTTCCGCATGTGGAGCTTTGGCGGTCACTTCCCTTTGGTGGGTCCGAGCGAAATTGCCTGAGGCCAAGCCACTCAGAGCTTACGAAATCGTCGCTTTGGTAATCTATCTTGGAATTACTCTTCTTATCTTGGCCGCGGCTTGGAAAGAGCAACACACCAAATTTCTTTGGATGGCCGGCACCTTTGCACTTGGACTGGTCGTTTACGGCGTAGCTTTGATTTTGAAGTCCGATCAGCCCGCTCCGCCCGCTTCATCTTGAAGCGACGTAAGATACGCATAGGTTCTAAGACACAAGTCCTAGAAACAAAACTAGACTTTCTTCATGTACTAGAAGCATTTACCGCAGTGACTTTTGTTTGTTGCGAAGATCCGTGATCGACAAGGCGCCAACCGCCGGTGCTTTCGTGGATACACAAATTACGTCAGCCAATTGCTTTTGTACCGAACGCAAACTGACCAGGCGTTGGTGAATACCGGCGCAGCCCATGCTGCTGCCACATATTAACCGAGGCCCGCACAGCCGCTAGAATTTACAACATTCGATAGGAAACCAACTCATGACGCAGCTTGCCATGGAAAGCCAAACGATCGCGGAAGTCTACAAGTTCTGTCCTCGTTGCGCTACGGAGAACTCGGAACCAGGCGCGGTGCCCTTCAAGTGTGTCGATTGTGGTTTCTCGAATTACTTTAGCCCTGTCGCGGCTGTCGGCGGAATTGTCGTCAACGAAGCAGGCGAAATGCTCTTCATTCGTCGTTCACGCGATCCTGGCAAAGGCAAATGGGGTCTGCCCGGCGGCTTTGTTGATCCCAACGAATCCGGCGAGCAAGCGGTTGCACGCGAAGTCTACGAAGAAGTAGGCCTCGAAGTCACAGGCACTAGCTACCTGATGTCGCATCCCAATCAATATAACTACCGTGGCATTGTCTCACCTGTAATCGATCTATTCTATCTCGTGGAAGTCAAGACGCTCGACGGTATTTCGCTCGCACTCGATGAAGTCGACTACTACGAATGGTCCATCCCCTCCAACGAGCACCTCGACAACATGGCCTTCCATTCCAATCGCCTCGCTGTCGAACATTGGATGGGCAGCAAATCATAATTTGTGCAGCAATTTATCACAAACGAATGCACCAAAATTAACGGTCCAACAATTGATCGACGGCTCGCGTAGCTGACTGAAACCTCTCCTCCCAGCTGCCACTCACAACATGGAATGGCCTCTGTCGTTTAGTCAACTCCTTTTCACACCGTTCAAAGAATGACTTGCGTTCTTCTGGGAGATAACGGACTTTGTCTTCAATCCAAGGCACGTCCACGTCGGTCAATAAGTAGAGATCGTATTTGCGTTCATCTGCCTGGCTCTCAATCCACGCATCACATTCGCCAAATAACCAATCGCTCCAAATTGTGGTCGCAATGAGATCGGTATCACAGAACAAGAGTCTTTCGGCTTGAAAAGCGAGAGCATCTTCATTTGCCATCTGCCCTCTCGCGATCGGAAGCATGTCCTCTACTGAAATCTCTCCATTTCGAAGCTCCAAGTGCGTGCGCGCGTACTCAGGCACCGCAATCGTCTTATAATGTCGGGCTAAATTCGCGGTCAATGTAGACTTGCCGGTCGACTCAGGTCCAAAAATGCAAATTCGCTTCAGGAAATAGGGGCGCACTATTTGTGGAAGATAGCTCCAATTGGCAAATGCGTCTTCTCGAATTTTGGTCGCACTGATCTGCACACTCTCTCTCGAAATATCGACTGGTACAAAAGTTGCGCCAATCACTTCAGCCAACTTTAAGCCATATTCCTCCGATGCAAAAATATAATCAACTGGACCTTCCGTTGCCGATAGCAAACTGTTGCGCCATATCTGCCAGAAATCTGGATGTTCGTTGGGATACTGAGGATTCTCGATATCCGGATGAACCACCGTCGTATCTGGAAACATCTGCCGCAACCAGCTAGCGCGAACGGCTCCTGGAATTGGTTGAGTTGCCAAGGAATCTACGTAGACGGTCAGCGAATCGACGTAATGGCGTGCAAAGTCAATGAGATAGGCGTGCCCATTGTGTGGCGGCATGAACTTACCGAGCACCAATCCTCGTGTACGCTTCTTTTCAGTCATTTTGGAGCTTCGCTAAAGAGTCCCTACATAAGCGACCAAGCACATTGTCAAGTAATTCCTCGTTGGTTAAAGGCCACTCAACTCCCAACGATTCTGCGAGCTCACCTGTTCTTCTGCAATCAAACTTCGTCTCCGTCGATTGAAATAAATCAAGCGCACGAGACGAATCGCCCTGGCTACCGAGCCAGCGCCCAAAGCTCATTTTTAATGCTGTAGCTTCAAGCGAACTGATTGCACAAGTCGCCTCTGCTCGAGCAAGGCGATCCCAAAAAATGGTGGGAGGCGATTCGCCAATCCCGGCATGTTTTTGAAGGTAGCGACGAAGCTGAACCAAGGAACAAGTCGCACGTCCAGCAATATGACGTACAGTGGATTCTCCCAAAATATCCCCTTGGTCCGCGCAGATCATTGCCGCCATGGCGGCTGCGGCATAATCAACAGGTGTTAGATCAAAGCGGAGGTCGCGCTCGGAGTTTGGCACGCATCCTACCTGAAGTAGACCTTGGACCATCATGGTCAAGATATCATTCTCAGGATAGATCCCTGTCCGCTGGTCTGCTGCTAGCAATCCCAAACGATGCAAAGTGATGGGCACATCTCTTTCTAGCTTCAGCAGGAATTCTGCAGCCAGTTTCGCTTGAGCATAACCACCGAAAGCAGTTTTGGCCGCCAGTTCGGAATGCTCGTCGAATACCCCGGCATGAGCGTCGGTTCCCACAAAAACGGACAACGTCGAAGCGTGATGCATATTGGCATTCGCCATGCGTGCAAGAGCCAACACATTTGCCGTACCAATTAAATTTGAATTGCGAAGATCCTCAAAAGGGGCCAGAGCACTAATATCAGCCGCACAATGCACAACTGTCTTGGTTGACTCGACGAGTCGTCGCCAAGAATTTTCAGTCAATCCGAACTTCGAGCTCGATATGTCACCCAATAACACTTCTATGCGTCGGTCACAATCCTGTGGAAGCTCGACCTGCTGATCGGCCAGCCGGCTGCGCAAGCGCTCATCGGCTGCAGTACTCCCTGGGCGCACCAAACAAATGATCTTTGAACTCGTTCTCTCCAAGAGTCCAGACAGTACGCGAGAACCCAGAAAACCTGTTGCACCTGTTAACAGAATGACTTGATCAGAAAATGCAACGGCGTTGTCGCGTTTATGTTGTAATGGAAGTTTGCTAAAGACTTGCTTGGCTTCTTCCCGAAGCCGGTCGGTGGAACAAGCGAACGTCAACTGCTCCGTGTTCGATTGGTCTTTTTCCTCCAAGAAACGCAGTACGTCCTGAGGTGACGGATTACCGCTAATGAACCAAAGTGGAATCTGCAATCCTCGTTGTTCTGCGAGTGCAACGATCTGAATTGCAGCTAGCGAATCGGCTCCCCAATCCCGCCAACGCGCGGTTATTCCCAAGGGTGCTTCG
Source organism: Planctomycetota bacterium (assembly GCA_039030255.1). Taxonomy (GTDB): domain Bacteria; phylum Planctomycetota; class Planctomycetia; order Pirellulales; family Pirellulaceae; genus Aureliella. The sequence goes on from JBCCEO010000158.1 coordinate 12,070, forward strand.
CCAGTTGCTTCACTAAATAGATTTAGGATGACCTCCTGCCGACCGTTGACGCTGTCGACTTGGGGCTCGTCGACAAACGGGTGAACAGCAAGTGCCGAAAAGTCAGTTTTCCCTGAACTTGTTCTTGGAAGTTCTCGACAAATCTCAATTCGCTGCGGCATTCTGGAACTGGGCAATATTTCGGCGAGCTGCTTCCTGATACTCTCGTTGGTTAGGCCTTCCTCCGCTTCTACAAAAGCAACTAGTCTCTTGCTCTGCGAAGCTGAAGAGATCTTTCTCATCAACACTGCAGCTCCAAACACTCCTTGCAATGTCAGGATTGCCGACTCAATCTCTTCCGGCTCGATACGAAGGCCATTGAAGTTGATTTGACGGTCTATGCGCCCGCAATAAACAAAGCTTCCATCAGGATCTTGACGTACCA
>JBCCEO010000159.1:0-12401 GCA_039030255.1 Planctomycetota bacterium
CCATAACAAGCTGATTGACCGCGGCCGCCGTTGTAAGCCACATATCGAATGGGCATGTTCAACTGGTCGTCGATGAAGATCTGTGCCTGATAGAATTCGGCGTCAGGTCGGCGTGTGGGCTGAGTCACCTGCATGACGGTGCAGGTGCGGTCTTTGACCCGCAGTACACGCGGATTGAAGTTAAAGAACGACCGAACCGATCGCCATTTTCGCGATACTGTCGCCAATCAAGTACGTACCAGTTTGTCGAGCCTCAAGGCGGCCAACGACCGCAGGAAAGATTTGGTGCAGTTTCAAACGGGATTCTACGAGCAAAGCTTGGCCACTGCAAAAGATCTGCCTCAGACGGCTTACCTGCTGACGGGGACTTCAAGTCGCACGGCTGCCGCAGCGTTGCTTTTGTCGCGACATCAGATTCGATCCTTCCGGCCCGACGGACAAGTTCTGGTCGACGGCCAACGGTTCCTGCCGCAAGAAATTCTGGTGATTCCTACGGAACAACCAGAGTTTGTATTTTTGAAATCCATGATGGAACCTCTGCAAGACTTTCGCGAGAACATATTCTATGATGTCTCTACCTGGCACGTCCCCAGTGCGTTTGACTTGACAATGCATCGGTGTGAATCTGATCTTCCGGAAAGCTGGTTGGCAGCACCGGGATTGACTCGCAACGAGCCGGATTTGAGTCTGCCAGATTTCGAAACAGCAGCAGGTCTTGTCTTCTCACCAACTGAATTGGCGGCTCCATCTTTGGCAACGGCTCTGCAGCAAGCTAGCGCGCATCTCCGTGTTGCCACAGAGTCTTTTTTCAATCCCGGTGAATCAGGCCTCGAGGTCTGGCCCCTCGGCAGCTACGTCCTCCTCAAGCAACCCAACGAAAAACGTTGGAAAAACTTAGCGAGCCAGGCATGGCGACAAGCCAAACAGCGTGGCATCTCCGTGGCGATCATCGCTAGCAGCATGACTCCAAAAGGCCCGGACATGGGCAGCGGATCCTTGCTCGCTCTCCCAACGGCGAAGCCATTATTGCTGGTCGGTCAAGGAACGCGATCCTACTCGGCTGGCGCACTTTGGCATCACTTGGATACTCGACTTAAACTCCCAGCCACTCTTGTTGACGATCAGCGCCTGGGCAACGTTAAACTCGATGAATTTACTTGCGTCATTATGCCCGAAGGTTCCTACTCCAGTTGGAGTGAGGCCGAAATTCAGCAACTGAAAGACTACTTGCGATCTGGCGGTACTCTGATCGCTGTCGCATCTGCGATTCGACGTTTGCAGCAATCGGAATTGTTGCCCCGCGAAGAAGAGCCTGAAGTGAACGCTTCATCCACCAGTCAATCCGAAGTTCGTCCCTTTGGAAATGCTCGGCAGGACCGCGCACTAGAGTCTATCGCAGGTGCTTTCCTGAGTGCAAAAATGGACGCAACGCACCCGCTTGCCTATGGATTTCCTGACGATCGTGTGCCACTATTTCGAGATCACAGCATGCGATTCGCGAAGCCTAGCAACAGCTATGGTTTGGTGGCCAGCTATCAAAGTGTCATTGCAGGCTATGTCTCCAAACGCAATCGTCAAAGACTTCAAAGTAGTGCCGCCGTTTGGGCTGAGAATGTTGGCAGTGGCAGGATCATCTGCTTGGCAGATAATCCTGTGTTCCGCGGTTACGTTAGAAGTTCCGAGAGGTTCTTGACCAACGCTATTCTGCTAGGTCCAGTGGTCCAGATTCCTTCCAGTCCTACTGAGGAACAAGCAAGCAGCGAAGGCCACGGTCACGGACACAACCACTAGCTTTGAATCGTTCTAGAAGCGCTTGAAGCTCCGCTGCGGTCGGCGTTTTTCATGGTCTGTCATTTTTACTTGGGTGGCCGCCCTCATTCCAATGGCAACTTGTAGGCGGCGGCTTCATTGTCGTTTCGAACAATCAGGAGATCGCCCGCTAGTGCGAGATTGTTCCAGGTTTTACCATCGAGTGCATTGATTTCACCGAGCACTTGGTGGCCTTCCGGTGAAGCGGCAACTAGCACTACTTGCCCGTTTTCAGCCTGAATCAAGAGCTTGTTACCCGCCAACAACATCTGTCCGTGGCCGTATCTGCCGCGTTTCCAAACTCGCTTGCCATTTTCCACGTTGATGCATGTCAGGATACCACTGTCGAGCCCGTAAACATGGTCTTTAAACACAATGAAGTTCGACATCTTGGAACGCAGCCGAATTGAATGCCACAGCGTCTGCGTGCTCCACTGACCATCTTCCTTTGCCAATGCGATACGAGCCGTTCCGCGTCCATAGCCTGAGGACAGAAGGAACTCGGCTGCATGGCCATCTTTTGCGTTTTCTAACTGAATTGGTTGTGCGACGTTGACTCGTTGCATTTCACCTTGGGTCAACCATGGAACAAGCCACAGTGGTTCGCCGCTCTGGGCATCGAATGCACGAAGGCCAGCCCCGTTGAAGCTGAGCAATTGTTCTTGGCCCTCTAGGTTTACCAGCATAGGAGAGGAGTAGGCGCCTCGATCATCGCCGCTTTTCCAACGCAACGCACCCGAGGACGCGTCAAAACACATTGCCGATTGCCCCTTGCCACCGGGAGTAACAAATACACGACCTTTAGCAACGAGGGGTGATCCAGACATGCCCCATAGAAGATTGTCTTCCTCACGATTCTGCAAAGTTTCAGCTTGCCAAAGAAGTTGACCATCGGCAAGTCTTAGGCAAAGTAAAAGCCCATCTGCTCCAAGCGAGTAAACCAAGCCGTCTGAGATTGCAGGCGTCGTTCGTGGGCCATCGCCATGTTCGTCTTCGAAGCGTCGTGTGTCGTGGTGGACCCAAAGTTCGTCACCAGTCAACGCATCATAGCAAACTACGCACTCGGACTCACCGCGTTGCTCCATGGTCACGGCGGCTTGCCCAACAATGGCGAAACTGGCCCAGCCAAGTCCGATTGGGTGTCGCCATAGCAATTCTGGCGATCGCGAGTGCCAGTCGCTGCTCAAGTGAACATGCGGTAGGCTGCCATCGCCTTCGGTGCCCAAGAAGCATGGGAAGTCGTTTTCGGTAGACGCGAAAAAGCTCTCCTCGATCGGTTGAACTTCGTGTTGGGCCTTATCCACGTTTCGGCTGACTAGGTATTCTTCGACGCGTTGCTCGGCTGTGGGAGTCCACGACCAAGTAAGTCGCGGTACCATGTTTCCATAGAAACTCTCGATTCGAACGAGCCGGTAGCTTAAAAAGCCGAGTGCGAAAACAAAACTACACGCTACCAATAGTGTTTTGAAACGCGGCCGAAAATACATTGCAAAACCAGCTATAAGAAGCAGGGCAACGCCCAGCCCCAGGATCCAGACTCGGAGACCATCTAGGCCAAGGTAAAAAGCTTGAGCATCAATCGATCGAATGACATTAACGATGGTTACTACCAGTGCCAGGAGGAATCCTAAGGCAACGGGCAATGCGAAGAGCAGCCAGGGGGAACATTTTTCTTGGTCGGCAATCGCAAAGCTGGCGTCGTTTGTCTGGTCATTCCGATCCTGAGCGGCAGCGCTGTTTTCAGATCGTTGTTCTTTTCGTTTCGATTCAGTCATGCAATCTGCCTAAAAGTTGGAGCGGAAGAGTTGCGCGCTTCTAATGATTGGCCATGATCACTTGCAGAAGACGGCGCGCTGCAATACTGAAAGAAATCTAGTACGTCCCAGATTTACGGCTGAGATAATTCTTCAAAAAGCGAAGATAAAGGGAGCTTTTGAGGCCATGGCAAATGTACAACTGATCATAGAAGATCGGTCCTTGGTGTTTGTAGCAGTTATGCCGAGAATCTATGGCCAATACACGACAGTTGTGGTGCGATTACCCCACTTTCAGCCTGTTTGCCCATTTCGCATTCTAATATTGAATAGAGAATCTCATATTGCTGCGTAAGCTACGTTTCGCCAGCAAGAGTCTCAACCTTGCCCGATCGACGTCCATGTTTAGTCAAATACATGGTTACTACTGAGTGACAGATGATGGCAAGTTTGCGTGAATTCTCGCATCGCATTTACTGACATTTCACTTATGAGGTGCCCCTAGTGAAGATTGACATCCGACGCGCGCTTCTTCGTTTTATTCAAGATGAATCAGGCCCAACAGCCGTTGAGTATGCCGTGATTTTGGCGCTTATAGTTGGCGTGTGCCTAGGCTCCGTTACGCTTTTAGCAAACGGGACACGCGGTAGCTTTGATAGTTCAGCCAACGCTATCGCGGGCGCACTCTAGGCGAAAACTGCAAGCTAAACAACGTCCCGTTTGGAAAGCAGCTTGCAATCACATTGAACCCAAATCAAACGAAAAAACGCACTCCAAAATTGGAGTGCGTTTTTTGTATTGAGTTTGGTCTGGCTCAGCAGCTGAGCCCTGGCAAGCCTAGCTTCGGTTCCAGTGGTCGTTGACTTCTGTTGCGAGGTCATCGAGCATTAGACCTAATTCGTCGTCGTCATCGGCTACATCAGCGAATGGGTTGTTCACCAGCGAGTAGTTCATCGAAGGACCGTAGACCTGATTCGTTTCACGAGCAGTAATTCGACCAAAGTCATCCTTTTCAATGATCAACTCGGCTGTAGACGAGTCTTCGGACAACGCTTGGCCTGTTGGCCCCGATCGTACAGGTCCAAGGTCAACGTAGGCTTCGCCTTCACCGTCTGGTTGGTTCAATTCATTGATGATCATTAAGCCATCAATAGCACTCAGTTTACCGTCACCACTAACATCATAGAAATAAGTTTCACTATCCCCGCCTTCACCTTCGCCAAATGCTTGACCCTTGGTGTTTAAGCCATGGATGACAAGTAACGCGTCAAGTGGCGTTACAAAACCATCAGCGTTGACGTCGAATTGATTGAATGGATTTTGTGAGTATTCGCCCTCTCCGCCGCCGTCGCCTGCTAGGATGGTTAGGCTGTCGAAGCCGAAGCGAATCTGGTCAAAGTTAACTGGACCAGGAGGAGCGTAGATCAAGACGTCGTGAAGCGGGGTTATGTCCGCTGGATCGGAAATGAAGTTGGCTACGCCGGAAGCATCTGCCGTCATCGTGATTACGAACAACAGTTCCTCGTTGGAACCCACGGAAGGACTTTCGTCCGTTTGAACGGATCCAATTTCGTTGATAACGCCCGTGGTTCGAATGTCTCCTTCACGAACCCGATTGTATTTCTCACCAAATTCAACTTGGAAACCAAGATCCGGATCATTGTCTGCGGTGGCGATTGGGCTAACTAATCCGCTACTGTACAAGATGTCTTGGTAAGCAGCGAACGCACCGCGATCAACTCCGATACCGCGGAGATCCTGAACGGTTCCACGAACCTGGAATCGGGAGCCCACGGTTGTCTCTGTAATCGGCAAGCCAGACTCGTCTGTTACCTGAATGTTCAAGGCAACAAGATCATTGTCGTCCGCGTTCTGACCAACCCGAAGGGTCACTGTCGCAGTGTCTTGGATGCCACGTCCGTCTTCAATCCGATAGGTAAATTGATCGGCTCCAAAGAATCCGGTAGTTGGTGTGTAACGAATTACATCGTCAGACGGATCCTCTGGTGTTCCACTATTATCGACGAACGTATTCCCAAATCGTCCATCGCTAAGGGAAACGATCTCAATGTCCCCAGTCGAACCTGGTAGGTCATTGGCGAGTACATCGATCGGGAACGGAGCGCTGTTGACCGGAATTCTCTCGATAACCGAGTCGTCGACAGCGACTGGAAACTCAACGCCACTACCGAAAATCTCTAAACGTGTTCCAAGGTAGCGAATTCGTTCACGTGGAACCGCAGTCTCGGTGGTATCGAACAACAAGGTGTCCGAGAGTGGGGAAACGTCTGCCGGATCAGGTGTGAAGTTGGCTATACCAGGTTGGCGAGCGTTAAAGGTAATCGTCGCGAAGTGAATAGAATCCTTCACGTTCATCGAATTAAGACTCGTGAATGCACCAAACTCATTGATCAATCCTGGGATCGATGCATTGCCTTGACGACCATTCACGTAGTTGTTTTCGAATCTTACTTCGTAGGAAAAACCGTCGTCAGGATCCGTGCTAGGAACCGTGGAGACCAGTTGCAGGTCATAGAGGACATCTGCATAGGCTGCAAATACACCAGCCGCGATCCCTGGATCCCCAACCACGTTCTCGAAACGTAAGTCATCCACAAACATTCGGACTTGGAAATCCGTGCCTTGTTCCACAGCAGTGATCGTATTGCCATTCAGATCGGTAGCAACGAGCTCGATTTCTACCAGATCGTCTGTGCGGTCACCTGGTAAAGTGTGAAGTGTTACGGTCGCGGTGGTTCGATCCCCAAAGCCGTCAGCTGCGGTGTAAGTGAAAAACTCTGTTCCACCGAATCCGCGACGAGGCGTGTATTGCAGAGATTGTCCTCCAACCCCGATGGTGATCTCGCCACCCTTGTCAGGCTGAGTGACGGAAACGATGTTCAATGCTCCGCCTTCGCCCTCAATATCATTGGCGAGAACATTGAGGGGATTGTTGACCGAATCTTCGATAACATTAAAGCTGTCATCTACGGCGAATGGATCTTCGAATCGTAGATTCACATTGATTGTCACGTTCGCAATTGCAATTTCATTGTTTGAATTTTGCATGCGATACGTAAATGTATCGCGCCCGATAAAGCCGCTTGGTGGTGTGTACAGGATACCGGTTCCACCATTGGTCACTGTAGTGACGCCACCAGCAGTCGTTTGATCGGCACTAATGACCGTAAGTGTCTCACCATCGGCTCGGAAGTCATTAGCCAGAACGTCCAAGAAGTTTAACGCGGAGTTGCGAGAAACATCATACACGTCGTCATTCGCCAACCGGAACTCGCTGGCGATTTCGAACAAGTAGTCTTCAACTTCACCGGTGGCAACCAATCCTGTTGCAGCAATCCCGGTATCCGCCGAGTAGCGGAAGCGAGTCATGACTGGGCCAATTTCTGCATTGTTCGGAATGGCAAAGGTGATGCTGTTCACCCCATTAGCCATTGGGAAATTTGAAATCAATTTCTCGGATTCTTGGAAGGAACCGTCTGAGTTGATGTCAAACCACCCAGTCAAGTATGCGCTGCCCTCAGTTGTATTGACCGCGTCCACAATGATGCGGTTGCTGCTGCTACCAGCAACGAGTGGGCGGCCGAGGCGAACACCGTCTTCGTCATTGATGACAACTCCACCTACTCCAACACGGCCCGTCGTATCATCTCCATTTGCAGCAGGCGAGAAGGCGGCCTCAAGTTCTGGATCCCATTCTGCTCCTAGAAGCAAGCCATCGACAAAGCCGTGGGATGCATCTCCATAAGACGCAGGAGCATCACCATGGTCAATGAGAACCAAGTTTCCAAAGTCCAAGCCCGTCTTGCGGGAATTGTCGACCGAGGGATCACCGGTCAAAGTAATCGTGTGCTCGTTGTCAAAATTAGGACCAGGGAAGGTTTGACGGAAGCCAGTCTCCAGGACTTCCCGAATTGTATAAGTCCCCGCACCCGGGAATTGCAGTGTGTAAGTGCCGTCTTCTCCGGTTCGCGTCGATGGCTCACCAATGTCAATTCGGTTGTCACCATCGGTATCGATGTAGATCCAAATGCCCTCGATTGGACTTTCGTTGGCATCAAAAACGCCATTCGCGTTTGCATCATTCCACTTGCGACCCGTTACCTGCGGATTCACTTCGGAGTTACCAAAGTCCACGCCGCCGATTGTTGCATCTGCACCTACCGTGACCGTCCTAGATGCAGGCGTCGTCAATCGGAAGCCATCAGGCACAATTTGGCGAACCGTATTCGTGCCAGCGCCAACCAGGAGCGAGTACGTTCCATCAAGGCCTGTTAGGGCTGTTGGTTCTCCAGCCTCAAAGGCTCCATTGCCGTTGGTGTCCGAATAGACGCGAACATTTGCAAGTAGTCCGTCGGTAGTATCCTTGATGCCATTCGCATTCAAGTCATTGAAGACCTGTCCAGTAATCGTGGCTGCGTTGGCTGAGCCCTTGCTCAACGCCCAACCGAGCCAGTTGATTGTGTCATCTACCCCACCAGGAACGAAAACACCTTGCGCGGTAAATCGGTCCACGTTGAACAGCAATGGCTCGTCATCTGCATTACCAAAGATTCCGTCATCACCGCTGCCGGATGAAATGAGCGGATCATAAAACTGATCCATAATTCCGAAGATCGCGTTGTCTGGATCTTGGTGACGGCCACCGAAGTAGTGACCAGCTTCGTGCGCGATGACCAGAGCCATCAATTCAGCAATTACGTCAACGCGTCGAGCAAACGGATCCAATGCAACGTCGTTGACTGTGGCAATCAACGTGTCGTGCATGACGAGGGCTGTTTCTTCCAAGGCAAAGTTACCCGCGTCAACCGACTCGGCGATACCTAGCAGACCACCATCTGCATCTGGGTCCCCCACCAATTCTTGGAATGTACCCGCGATTACCACGCGAGATACGTTTGGCAATCCCCAAGGATCGGCATGATCCTTACTGTTTAGAATTTGGATTCCGTAATTTGGATTGGTTGTGTCTGCGCCCAGTTGATCAAACTTGGCTTGCACTCGATTCACGACCTCGTCAATGAATCGCTCATAGTCGCTGTCCTGGATGCCGTACTGAGGTAGGAATTCTCGCGTTGGGCTAAGACGAACACTGCCGACGCCGAAAGCGTTGCCAAACAGAAGGTGCTGGATGGTCGCTCCATCGAAATCAAGGAACAATGTTTGTTGTTCCCCAGTGTCCAACGATTCGGTTGGTGCTCGGTATTGGCGAAGTTGTAAAGTGTAGGGTCCTGAGGCATCGCTAATTCGGACATGATATCGACCAGCAGTAGGAACGATGTAGTGAGCCGCGATGTCGAATGCGCCAGGTACATCTGAAGCGCTTCCAGCCAACGGCGAGCCTTCAGGTGAAGTTGGAAGCGCTTGGCTAGCGATCAATTCACGTCCAGTCGGAGCAATGATTGAGACCATTGGCAAGCCGGCGATTGTCGAAGGAACTAAACGCGCGTCTAGGATCGCACCAGCTTGTAGATCGACTGCAAACCAATCCTCGTCCAGGACCCCAAACGGATTCGTGCCGCTAACGTTGACACCCAAATTGCCCGCAAGTGGGACTAGTTGCGACGTGGCAAAGGAATCATTGGGTTCGACTTCGGTCACATTGACAATGTCATTTGGACCACCTTCGCCGCCGGATCCGCCGCCGCCGTTGTCAAAACGGGAAGCCAAGTAGCTCAGGACGTTTTCCTGTGCTGTTTCGTTGGAAAACCAACCGGAGTCCGTAACTGCGAAATCCGACGCGAGCAATTCGCGTTTCTCGAGCGTTTCAACACTCCGTAGTTTGTTACGCCGTGCGTTCTTAGAGAGATCGCTGCGGGAAACTGTCCGTCTTAGTGACTTGCGTGACTTCACTTGTTACGTCCTCAATCGAGCAAATGCCGAGACAATAGGTTCGGGGTGTTGATTATGCGTTGCGATAGTTTGGGAAAGCGTGCGAAGAACTATCAAAGAAGTCCTTTGGCACGATAAAACGCGCAGGCATGGAAAAGCATCGCCATGATAAGATGCGAAATTTAGGTAAAAAGCAGTCTCGATTCTAATTCCGCTGTTTACCGTGTCAACGAACCGCAATGTTCCTCTGATGACTGATTCGTAACTCAAGTTCCTAACTGAGCGTAATTTTTATGATTGCATCGGACAATCTGGTTTTACTGCGAAATAATAGGGTGTTTAGGGGTTTTGCGGTGCGTGGTTGAGGTTTGAAGCGCTACTTTTTGGGAGGCATCCGGCATAACAGCCAGCCCTGGACCGCCGAAGAGGGAAACACGATCTTTGGGCTTCGAACAGAATTCTTTCAGATGGATTTTGGCTCAGGCCCCATGGTAGCTGTAAGAGTTACCCGAAAATTGGCACTTGCTGACTACCCAGAATGGCCACCAGGGTCCAGCCGACACAGCACAAGCTCATGAATTCCCGTGGCTGGTCGTTTTAGAAAATCTCGGAATGGCGCAGAGATTGTGTTTCTCTACGGAATCCTCTTGAGGGTCTCAAGAAGAAATCCCCAAAACTTCTGAACGCTGCTGATTTGAACGCGTTCATCCGGGGAATGGGCGCCGCGAATATTGGGGCCAAAGCTGATCATTTCCATATCCGGATAGTTGGTTCCCAAAATCCCGCACTCCAGGCCTGCATGGCATGCAGCGACATGCGCTGACTCCCCATATATCTCTTGGTAAAGAGCTGACATTAATTGCACAATGGAAGCCTCCGGCTTAGGTTGCCAGCCGGGATAGTCGCCAGAGCATTGAACCTCTCCGTCCAGGATCTCCAACAGGGCGGTGATGGCGTTGGCCAAGTCGTCTCGCTCGCTGTTGACGCTACTTCGCGTCAAACATTCGACCCGCAACTCTCCGTCTCCCACTAAGACGCGGGCCAAGTTATTCGAAGTCTGAACCAGATCCTCAATATCAGGACTCATACGGTGAATGCCGCACGGAACCGCATACAGTGCTGCCAATAGAGATTTCTGAATACCTGCTGGCAACACTCGAGTCGGCGAATTGCTCGCCTCAAGCACAATTTCGCAATCTGGATCGGTGCTCGCGTACTCCGCTCTTATGACCTCAGTCTCTACCGCAATCCAATCGGCTACGGCTTGTCGGGCACCAGGCGAGACTGAAAAAACAGCCGTCGACTCTCGCGGAATCGCATTCCGAAGTCCGCCACCGTCGATGCTTGCGACACGAATATTAAATTTTGCAGCAAGGTTCCAAAGGAGACGATTCATCAGCTTATTTGCATTTCCTCTGCCGAGGTGAATGTCGACGCCGGAGTGGCCACCTGTCAGACCGCGTATGGAAAGCCGCATTCCAATTGCATCCGCCGATGGACCGTCAGCTGCATATTTCGCAGAGGAGCTGACATCAATTCCGCCGGCACAGCCAATCGTCAGTTCGTTGTCTTCCTCAGTATCCAAATTGAGCAATATTTTTCCATGGAGCATTCCGCCTTCGAGTCCTTTGGCGCCTGTCATTCCCGTTTCTTCATCGATGGTGAACAAGGCTTCCAAGGCTGGATGTGCGATGTCAGAACTGCTGAGCACGGCCATAATGGTTGCCACCCCGATTCCGTTGTCGGCTCCAAGCGTCGTTCCGTCGGCTCGAATCCAATCTTCTTCGACCAGCATTTTGATGCCTTGTGTCGCAAAGTCGAAGTCCGTTCCTGCGTTTTTTTGGTGCACCATGTCCAAGTGGGCTTGCATCACGATCGGAGTGCGGGATTCCATGCCCTCCGTCGCGGCCTTGCGAATAATCACGTTCCCTACGGCATCTACACTTGTCTCCAAGCCCAGGCTCTCACCAAAAGATCGCGCGAACTCGATGACTTGATCTTCCTTTTTCGAAGCACGCGGTACGGCGTTCAAATCGGCAAAGTGATTCCACAAGGGCCGCGGTTCAATTTCTCGCACTGCATTCATGGCTATAGCTTATCTCTATTTGGTTTCCGATTAGGATCCTAAATTCAGGTTCGACTATATCCGTCTCGGGGGCTCTCGGGTATGCCTGCCTTCAAAAAACAGTCGCGTCAAAAAACCATACGTGTCATTGAATGAACGAGACAAGCGTTGGAGCACTGATCGAGCAAATGTTCCTTAGTTCACCGACGCGTTCCGCATAGCAGGCTACAATCCGCCCTTTAAGTCGGTTGCTTCTCAGGTCTTTAAGACTCCCGATTTCGGTAAATTCCAGTTCCAGCACGTCGGCTATGCTGCTGGCTCTCTCATTCGCATTGGTTGGCTCGTTCGATGACGTTCTTCAAGTACCTTTGGCCGCTCGTAGTTTGTGCCGCCCTGCTAGGTTGTGGGCCGTCCAAGCCCAAGTACACATTCACGAAAGAGGAAAGGCAACCTGCACAGGCAGCAGGCGAGAAAAGGAAGCGAGTCGAGCCGCCTGAGGACTTTGAACAAATGCTCGCTCGAGGACAGATTCCCGCGATCGATGCCCCGAAGTACGTTTCCGCATCCGAGGCAGAAATTCCAGACGAAGATTTTGTACTAGGCGTGTTGGTCGAAGGGCAGCCCATCGCCTACAGCCTGAACCTCATGAACAACCACGAAGTTGTCAACGACTGCGTGGCCGACAAGAATTTTGCCGTCGTGTGGTGACCGCTGGCTAATACGGCCGTCGTGTACGGCCGAGACTACGGGGGAAAAACACTTAGCTTCGAGGCATCGGGCGGTCTGACCAACGCAACGCTGGTTTTACAAGACAAAGAAACAGACACCTTTTGGTCCTTGATGCTCGGGGAAGCGGTGGCCGGGGAACTGGATGGAGAGCCATTAGAAGAATTGCCGATCAGCGAAAAAATGCCATGGAAGGA
>JBCCEO010000160.1:0-12348 GCA_039030255.1 Planctomycetota bacterium
ACGTGTTGCTGCCTTCGAGTTACAACCGCGTAGGCGTTGTTTTCGATGCGAGTGGCAAACCTTCGTTGATGTTTGCAGACGAGAGTCTTAATAACGGCTCGTCACCTGTATTTACCGGTGTACTCAATTACGAGTTGGATTCGAAGTTCCATGTTTTGATTGGACGCACCGACCAGGTGAATGCAATCCTCTCCAAGCCAAGCCCGGCAGACAGGGACAGTCCATTGTCTAACGTGCTTGATTCCTCCAACAATTGGGTCACGCTTAACCCGCTTACCGGATTGGTTAGTTCTGCGGCGGTTGCTGAAGTACCGGAGGTGGTCGTGGAATCATGGGTGAATGAAACCGATGCTGACGCCAAGGCTGCAATATATCGCCGCGCCGTTTCCCAAGCACGGGCTTTTGCAACGAGTGGAGTTCGAGATGCTTCCAACAACTAATTCCATCAAGGGAATTCCAGTAATGCCATTGCGAGCCCGACGTGCAGGCGCAACCATTTTAGAAGTGCTCTTCTCCATATTCGTGGTGATTGTAGGGCTGATGGGAATTGCTTCCTTGATTCCTATCGCCGCAAAGAACGCATACGATAGCAATTCGGCCAACAATGCGATTACGCAAGGTCGAATTTGGATGGAAGATTTTGAAACGCGTGGTTACAACAAGCCTGCGAATTTCACGCAGAAAGGAGTCGGCTTCAACTGGCAGTGGCGAGTCGATTCTGCTCCGATTGCAGGGGTCGCGAATTTCTCGAAGACACAAGGCGGTGGGATCACGTCAACGCTATCGGATCCTAGGCACTCACTGCGACCGGGGAATTTGCAGCGGGTACGTACATGGCCACAAATGTCGGTTTGTATTGATCCGGTGTTTATGTCAGATCGTGATGTAGTCACGAGCTTTACGTTGCCAAACGGAACGGAAAGTGCGCACCGAATTGGAGCCTATCGTGCAGCGGTTTTTCCTTACTACGAAGACGGATACAACCCTACGGAAACTCCGGCTGCAGAAACAGGATCTGCTCCATGGACGGACCAACCGCGAATGCTGAGGGCCTCGCTTGGCGGTCCGGCCGGTACGATTCCGGCTGCGTTGGCAGAAGAACTCTTCTTTTCATCGGATGATACATCCATCACCAGAGACGATGGGGACAAAACAATACCTCCATCGCGAGTGTTCAAAACGGTTCAAGTTGAGAATGCCGCTGGCGAAATTGTTTCCGAGTACAGCAAGGCAGATCGTGAAAGCGACTATTCCTGGATCGCGACTTTAACGCCCGAGTTTAGCTTTAGTGGAAGCCCAGCAGCAGTTACGAATGATTACGTTTTGTCACTGGTGATCATGCGGAAGCGTGACCGTCAGTGGATGGATATGACTCAGCTTCGCCTAGGCAATCCGCCGGTAACGATCACTCCAACGGGCTTACCGCAAGGAGAGCGACTGGTGTGGGTCGTTCCGCTTTCAGGGCCTGCCTTCGTCAATGGAAACGGTGGTCGAGTGCGATTGATTGGCAATAGCTTTATGGATGACAGCGTGCATGTTGGCGACTGGATCATGCTTGGCAAGCATGTCGGTTTTGCTCCAGCTGCAGCCTCGACGCCTTTGACTCAAGGATTTTCGGTTTTTCGTTGGTTCCGAATTGTGGCTGTTGACGAAGGCACCCGTCGCGGACCTCTCGCGGGTATTTCTCCTAGCGGAGCAGATCCATTTGGAAACAACTCCGACTTTCAAGTTTGGTCGCGGGATGTTGTGCTGGAAGGCACTGATTGGAGTTTTGCGGCGAGTTCTCCCTCGGATGCGAACGGGAATTCAGCGTTAACGCCGACGACGGGAACATTGATGAGTAATGTTGTGACAGTCATTGAACGCAATATTACCGTAGATTAACAGGTTAATGCAGCTGATCTTTTCTAGGGCTGAGCGCTGTTCTTGCTGCTTGGCCTTCGGTTGCGAACAATAATTAAGGACGGCTCGCTGATAAGAGTCGCGGTGTGAATAGAATGAGCAGATTGAGTAATCGTCATTCAGGCATCCAATCTAGTAACCATGGCAAGCGTTTTGATACGGCCCGCTTAAAAGGCAGGAACCGTGGTCTGATACTGCTGGTTGTGCTCGGCATGTTGGCCCTATTCAGCCTGCTGGCCGTGACCTACGTCGTTTTCGCTTCGCAGTCAAAATCTGCGAGTATGGCGCTTGCGCGCAGTGAAACACGCGGGCACAAGTCGCATCGCAGCATCATGGATTCGGCGTTGATGGCGCTTCTTCGCGGGACCAGCAAGCAATCGCCGATGTACTCCCATGATATGCTGGCAGATGTGTTCGGCGCAGCCGAATCGCAAGGCACGATGCTGCCAATCCGGAATTTTACGTTCAACAATTCCGACGATAACTTAGTCGTGAATCCGAATGTCCCCATGGCTATTTCGAGTATCGAACGGCCGATGATTTTAAATGGCCATTTTCTTCGCATTCCATTGAATCCGAATCTGGATTTTTCGCGGACTACGTCGCCCGATCTTCCCTATTACAACCCATTGCTTTTGCCTCGTGAGAACGATGCACTCAACGGTCGCATCGTGACCTTCCCAGAGGGGAACGGACCACTCAGCGGCGAATCGTTTCACATCGTTCGCTACATTGGCCAAGCTTTACGTGTCCACCCTTTTTACGAGTTTCCAACCGACAATCTTCTGCGCCAGCGTTTGGCCCAGAGCTATTCGATTATCATTGATTTGAACGAAGCCAATTTGCAGCGCTCGTACTCAGCCAGTGGTCAGACCGGTAATCTCGTCGATTGGCTCGCTCGACGTCCGGGTGGCAACAACACATCTTCAGGTGCTTTTGCGTGCTTTGCGTCGGCGACTGGCACTGGAGACGCTGCGACATTTCAGTTCCCCTATGCTCTGCTGCTTAATGGCACTCCGCTGAATGCGCACGGCGTTGGTATTCATTCCGACGGAAGTTCGCAGCTCCATTTCCAAACTCAAGTTCAGCCTTCCAACAATGTTGTTGGAGTGAACAACCCGATGGCTGCCGTCGATGAAGCCCCTTGGCTGCCAAGGAATTCGAATACGATCAGCGAGATGGCAGTGTCTCTACTTCCCAACTTGGCCGAAATGGGAGGCACCGGTGTTGCCGGACTGACTGGCCGAATGACGAATGCGATAGCCACGAATCAGGGTGGAAGTGACATTCAAGGGCAGTTTTCAACAAACGTCCCAGATTCGGACAACCTGCTTGGTGATTCGGATGAACCCTACGATGCAGCGGATGTCCACACGATGTTTATGTCGCATCGTGAAGCGGGAGCGACAGCTTCAAACCAGATTATCCCAAGTTTCCACCGGCCTTCGTTGATCAACTATATCATCAATTGGAAGAAAGCAACCGGCTCTGGTTTCGCAGCAGATGAGCAGGGACGTCCACTCAGTCCGACAACCTGGACTGAAGCGGAGTTTTACGCGACGATGCGTCGGATCGAGATGGCAACTCTGCGACCTCTTTCCTATGCGATCCAAACGCCTGCCAGCGGGGGGCCGATTTGGCGCAATCCGCAATTCACAGGTAGCAATGCGGGAAGCGCGATCAGCACGGTTACCTACTCTCTGAACATCGGTGATTGGGATGATTGGCCGGAGCAGTGGGTCACGTCAACGGGCGCTCCTGGGCCGTTCCAGCAATGGGTCAATGGTTTAGTACTTGGGCCTTGGGATGTGGACAATGACCAAGACGGCGTTCCCGATGGAATCTGGCTCGACCCAGATCTTCCACTGGAAACATCGCCCGACGGCAAGCTCCTGAAAGTGTTGGTGTCCTACTATGTGGATGACTTGGATTCCAAGTTGGATCTAAATGCCACCGGTTCGCTGGCGCAGGCCAACGTACGAAGAACAAATGCGCTCTATCAGCCTGGTACAACGGAACAGTTTGCCCATGGATTGGTAGATAACTCTTTTTACAACTCCGACGCAGAAGAATTCTTTACGCAAGGTGGAGGCTACGGTCCGGCAGAGATCTCCATGCGTCACCTCTTCGACAATGCTCCATTTACATCAGCAGTGTCTCAGGGGCATGACCAGGAATTGGCTTTCTACAATTTCATGCTCAGTCGCTACCAGCCGCATCTCGGCTCGGCAGACGTTTGGCCAGGCCGTGCTAACGCGGATGCCTTTTCCGAAGTCATGGCGATGAGCGAACGTGCCCCAATGTATCGCCACGGACAACTTCCTGGTCTTCCGCTTAGTCCGACTGGCCGTGCTTCGATCGGCTTGGACTATCTCGGCAACCCGAGAGTCTTCAACGTTACCAGCGTTGTTAACGAGACCTCGAATGATCCTTACGAAGCTACTTTCCTTCGTGGCGGAAATCATGATTCTCCCTTCACAATTGCTGAGTGGGAGAGACTCTATCGCGTCTATGATGCCGATCGCACTTTGATGCCTGAGCGTTTGCAAAGGTTGTTTGGATTGACCGACGGAGCGCTGGCAGGCAGCAATCTTCGTCACGAGCTTTCGCCACGAACGCGGCATTTGCGTGCTCCCAACCTCGGCGCTCGCACAGGTAGACGTGATTTAGCTTTTGGCGATGCACAACCTTTCAATCCGCCTTTCTCGGACACTCGCGCATACAACGATGTGAATGGCAACAACATGCGTGAACCGCTGGAAGCCAAGCCAACGCAGCTAGCGGAGCTTGGGCGCGGGCCATCTTCCATGATGCAGCTACTGAACACGATTCGGCATATGAAGGGCGAAGTTGCTTTTGATCGCGTGGCGATGCGAAACTTCTTCCCGATGGAGTTTTCCAAAGGCCGTGCGATGGACTTGAATCGACCCTTCGGAAACGGGATCGATGATGACGGTGATGGAGAGATTGATGAGCCTAGCGAATTGGTCACTTCGCAAGTTGCTGCCTACTCCGATTCGCCCAATGCGACGCCTAGTTTTAGCACTGTCCAATTGTATCCCTTCGAAGGCTTAGCCGTTCCTGAGCCAGTGGCTGTGGACTATGCGACCGATAGACAGGCACGACGGAGTTCCTTGGGAGCTGATCCGCATTTAAACTATACGGATTCAACAACCCAGATTTACCAAGGCTTGGAAACGCGTCAGCTTTATGCACGGCACTTGTACTGCCTTGCCCAGTTGTTGATTCCTGATGACTATTGCTTCCCGAATATCAACAAGTTGTATTACCAGGACTTGTTGGAAAAACGAGCCAATGGCGAAGCAGATGCAACTGTAAAATACGATTCTTTGCGTGCGAGGATTTTGGCGCAGTGGGCTGTCAACGTCGTCGACTTCCGCGATGCCGATTCAGCCATGACGCGTTTCGTGTACGACGAACGCCCGTTCTTACAGGACATTCCGGCGCGTACGGATGCCCCCCGGAACCAATGGGAGGTTTCGGCTGCGTCACCTGTGGTTTGGGGAATGGAAGCGCCCGAGGCACTGCTGACCGAATCGCTTGCCTTCCACGATATTCGACTTCGTAAGGATCCGTACAATTCGACGCGCGATGTATACCACCAGTTTAGAACTCCCCAAGGATCCTTGTTCTTGGAGATTTATTGCCCACGCTCAACGGCCATTGGTGACGGATCGGCAAACAATCAAAATTACCAGGGTGCCAGTCCAGCACTTTACGAGTCGGATCCAGACGTCAAGCTCGAGTTGAGTCGCATGACCCCAGGGGGCGGCGGCGCATCGTATCCGATTTGGCGAGTCTATCTAACCGGACCAGTCGACCCAGCCGATGCGACTCCAGCCCTCAAAACGCCTAATGAACGTTTAATGACACCCGGAACAGAAAACTGGGATGAGCCCCAGCGGCATGATCTGGCGATGCAGTTGCCGAGCAGCAATATGTTTTACGATGCAGATGCAATGGCCAGGGGCGACTCTCAGATGTTAGCCGATCAGTCTGGCCTGCGCTTGGACCACTTCCCAATCGCAGAGGACGAACGTTTAGCTGACCCGGCACCAGAGGACGCGCGGATCATCTTGTTCACTCCGCGAGAGTTCTATGACCCGAGTGTTACGGAAATGCCAGGCATCGTAAATCCCCTGTCGCAGATATTCCAGAATCCTTATTCTCCACGCGAGGATGTGAACACGCTTGGCAGTCCTAAGGTCAGTATTCGAGGTGGTGAATACTTGGTCGTTGGTCCACGAGCTACGACTTACATCGGATCACGGGAGGACTCTAAGACAGGTGCCCTGGCCGGCGAATTCCGTAATTCACCAAACGGCCACAGCATCACCTTCAATACTTCGGGCACGGACTATGCCAACGACGATGCTACAGGGCAGCCTTGGGTTTCGATTCCTAACTCGCAATTCATTGCCACGCCACAATCTAACTTGCTACCAAAGACCAACTGGTTGGTTGTCAACCAGAGCTTAGAGAGCGTTTGGGCCGACGCGCGAATTGACGAGCTTAACGATATTGGCCGCCCTTATCCCTTCAACGGACTCAATATTTCCGAGCCGCTTATCGACAACGTCAACTGGTACCGTCAGCCTGAATCCCAAGTAAACACAGGTGACACTGCGACAGATGGTGCCCGGGCGGCGCCGACCTTTGCCGATGGATTTGCGAATTCGCACCCGGATGGATATGCCGATTGGATGAGCCAGACGTCACCGCCATCCATTGAAGCTCCCTTCGACGAAGGCGCGGGCGACACACCGTTTGAGTTCTGGAATCCAGTTTTGGATCCCGCTACGGGGGCGACTCCGATCATCCAAGTTGGCGATGACGCGGAAGATGTCGTTTCGCCGGGAACCCAGTTTGATTTCTCAACGGCTTACTTGCAGCGTTTGGCGGATCCCACCAAGCCATTTCATACGACTTTCAATCCTTACATCACCGTGGATTGGCTGTCGATTGATTTGACGGTCTTCAATGGCGAAGACGACCAGGATCAGTTTGATCCTGATGGAGCGGACTATCCTGCGACTTACTTTGCTTCCCGGCAGAAGCTGGGGCAGCAGTTAGATTCAAGGACGATGGATTACGACGCGCAAACCGGTAGCTCGAACGGTGGGCATACTTTCTATTCGGCAACCACAGACAAGCCATTAGATGTTGCAGATATTCCTCGTTCGGTCGCCGAAGCACTTGCTCCCAACGATGAAGCCCTGTGGGATTTCCTACTTCCGAATCTAGAGGTTGCGGATCAACAACGTCCTTCGGCGTCGACTAGCGTCGGGGCTTTCACCACACTGGGCTATTTAAATTCGACCTATGCTCTTTCCGGTGACGGCACAACGACTCCTGCTTCACGAGCCGCTGGCAATGACCGCTACCTTGGGGCGCCTGCGAATCCAGAGGCGCCCGCTGACCAATGGCGGCCACTGGCACCGTACTGGCCGAATAGGCAGTTCGTCACCAGTTTGGACCTCATGATGGTGCCTACCAGCAGTCCTGGACAATTCATGCACGAGTTTTCGGCTTGGGCAAGGGAAGATAACGGTACTGCCTACGCACCCGACTTCAGGCACGACGGAGACGAGACAACGCTTTACTTCCCCACCGATCGGCGCACACCAGTTGCCCCAGTGGCCGAAGTACCTCCTGGTGGAACAATGCGTGTCAAGGGAACGCCCAATGATTCTGGACTTGCAATAGGTACAACGACTCCAGTGACGATCGAACCGCCGCGCTACATGCCTTTCTCGCACCTGCTGAACTTCTTCCAAGAAGTATCGTCGCTGGGAACACCTGATCGCCATCCATTGGCAGGCTTGACTCCTTCGCCTTCTCCGTTGGCACCAACGCCACCGATGCCACCAGATCCAAATCCGAAGAATGTGTCCTTGGTGAAATTGCTGGAATTGGTAGAAACAAGATCGCCATGGAATGACTCGGAACGATTGGAAGCACCGGCTTCGGTTGATGCGAGGAACTGGACCGGAGCCGTTGGAGGCATCAACGACGAGACGGCAGCATCCAACATGCTGCTGGCTGCTTATCGTGCTCCTTACAACCGATTCCCGAGCAATGTGGAACCTGGCAAAGTCAATTTCAACAGCATTGCTGAGATCGGCGTATTTCAAGGTGTTTGGTCTGCTACGATTCCACCATCCGATATCGACAATCCTCCTTACAACTGGAACGTATCGACAGGCACGCCATCGAAAGGCCCTGAAGACGTCGACCATGATAATGACGGCGTCTTCGACGTTTCGACGGGCGTTAGGCGAGAAGTAACATCCACCGATGCGGGCGACACGTCGACTGGCGATATCGTTTCGGACGCTTGGAATGAGGTGAAGAAAAGTCGCCGAGGCTACGACTCCCCGGTTGGTTTCTATGCACCAGCGTACAACCCAGATCCCGCCAGGTTGAATCCTTTCTTCCCGACTCGATTTGCAAATCCATTCCGACCTTCGATGGAAGCTGGCATGGTACCAAAGACCTGGAATCCGTTCCCGGCACGCCCCACTGCAACGACTGTCACGGCGCCGATGGTTCGGCACAATCATTTGTCGCATGCGGCATCGAAAAACGGTGTGCTCGACATCTATTCGCGGAAGAATCCTGCTCATGCAACCATGCTTCGTGGCTTGCCCAACGATGGGCTGAATGATTTCGATGTCGATGGTGATGGAACGCCGGATGCGTCAGGGATCCAGCAGTTCGGCGGGACGCCACTGTACGTCGACGGTTTCGAAACGTTGTATCATGTCTACACGAACTTGGAGCCAATGGTACGTTTGAAGAATCTAACCTCCGGCACATCCAATGTGTTTGCTGTTTACATGACGGTTGGATTCTTTGAAGTAGATGCTGCGGGCAATATTGGTGCTGAGTATGGTTCGAGTGAAGGCAAGGAAGAACGCTATCGCGGATTCTTTGTCGTCGATCGCTCCATCCCAGTGGGTTATCAGATTGGGCAGAACCACAATACGGCCAAGGCAATCATCATGCGGCGTTACTTGAAGGCGCGAGACTAAGGCAACGGCCCCATTCGTTTAACGGCAATACCGTTCAACGTTTTATCCAGTCGTGGGGCTTATTTACCTAACGCGCGTTGCATGTCGTGCATGCATTTGGTCACTGGTCCATATCTTGATTGGCAAGTGGCCTTTTTGGCAAACGTCGAACGGTATTGCGTTTAACGGCGAGCCGCAAGCGGTTCTTCCTCTTCTTCCTTGTTCTGTCTCAATTCGCTTCTCGGTTTGGATCATATAGGGCTTGCTAAAACGGGCGGGGCCCGGGGCCTCACGGCGCCTCATGGCCAGCGGCTCATGATCGCAATAATCGATAGGCTCTCCAACTTCTGCCTGCCGACACTTCCGCAGAGCACAAGATAGCGAACCTCAACGAATTCTTGCTGCGCGTCCCGCGTGTCTTCGGTTTCAGGTAGGATGGGAAGCGATGATTTCAGCTTCTTTGATTCTTCAACTAGGGCACTGCGGCGATGTTTCCAATATTCAGGTTCTTTCTTGGGCTTTGCCTACTCCCATCTCTGGTCCAAGGATTGCTGAACGAACAGTCTCTTGCACAGGAGATCCCCAACAATCTCAAGAGGGAAAACTTGGTAGCTTGGTGCGTTGTTCCCTTTGATGCCAAGCAGCGGGGACCAGAAGAACGAGCAGAAATGCTGGCCGAACTTGGACTCCGAAAGTTGGCCTACGATTGGCGCGAGAAGCATGTGCCAACCTGGGAAGATGAATTAAAGGCCCTAAAGCGGCACGGTATTGAGCTCAGTGCGTTCTGGTGTTCCAGCTCACTTAAGCCTTCCACACATCCTGGCAACAAAAGGATTCTGGATTTCCTGAGCAAGCATTCTGTGCAAACCGAACTTTGGTTCATGCTGCCAACGGGGCAGCTCGATGCAATCCAAGATGAGTCTGAGCGACTAGACAAGGCCGTGGCAGCCGTGCGAGATCTGGCAGAAGCTGCTGCCGCTTTCGATTGCCAAGTCGGTTTGTACAACCACGGGGGATGGCCAGGTAAGCCGAAAAACATGGTCGCGATCATGGAAAAGCTTAATGACCTAGAAAATGTTGGAATCGTTTATAACTTCCATCATGCCCACGAAGATTTGGAGGAATTCCCCGAGGCACTCGAGGCTATGAAGCCCTATTTAATGTGCCTCAATCTCAATGGCATGACAGAAGGCGGAGCCAAAATCATTCCCCTGGGGCAAGGAGAAAGGGATGTCGAGATGCTACGGTGGGTTCGCAAGGCCGGGTACGAAGGCCCTATTGGAATCCTTGACCATCGCTCCGAAATGGACGCGATGAAAAGCCTGCAGCAGAATCTGGATGGATTGGAGTCTCTGTGGCAGCGTTTGCCTAAGTGAATCTGGCTGATCGGGTGAATATCGCGACCGACTCAAGCGGCTGGTTGTAGAGTTTTGCGAAGCTGCAGCGTTGATCAGATTTTCACTCTAATGCAGAAACTTGCGCGAAGTGCAAGCGAGTGAATACTTAGTCTGCATCGGTAGTGACTTGGAGGTCACTCGCTTCGCGTCGTGCTACTAGAGTAAGCTGTAGTCACTAGGAAGTCACTCGCTGGCGTGTCGGGCTATTAGTGGGGGAAGCAGCCGGGACGCGGCTCTCAATTGGACTTAGTTTCTTGAAGTGCTTAGGGAAGTCCAAGCTGGGTCTTCGCTCTTAAGGCCAATGGTCTTCAGACGCAGCTTGCGGACTAGGCGATAGGTGGTGAAGCTGCCAGCAGCCAACAGAACTAGGTTTACGATGGCCACGCTTGGCACATACCAGCTTGGAGCACTCCATGGCCAAGCACCAAAGAGCAACCCATCCAGCACAGGCACGGTTCCTAGTAGCAATAAGCAACTCGTGCACAGCCAGCGTCTGCACTCAGAACTCGTCCCAAGGATAACAACAGTCACTCCAATCAAAGCCCAAGCGGAATGGAACACTATTATTTCCCAGTCGCCCCGTTCGGGGACGCTACCAGGAATCAGGCGATTTGCCAGGACGAAAATTGAAATTGCTGGGAGCATGCCAAGTGCGAATCCGTCGAAGATTCGCTCGCAAGCAACGGAAAGCTTTGGTGACCGCTTCGAATGACGCATGACCCACATTCGGGAACCTGCGAACACGATAAATGCTAGGCCGACGCAACTAACTGCATAAATAAGCTTGACGAGGATACCGCCGAAATTGGCAAAATGCAATGAGAAGGCGGTATTCAACATCCAGGTGGAAGCTGGAATTGCATCGGGGTCTTGGAAATAAACGGGATCTGCGGATTGCCTTAAGTCGTAGGCAACATAGCCGGATTGTCCGTCTTCATTGACGTAGTAGACATCTGCCCTAGCTTTTTCATTGTAGGGCTTGTTGACATAGATTGCTGTCAGCGTCACATCGGGCCGTGCTTCTAAAGTTGCCGCTATGATCGGATCCAGAATGGGAAAGGAATCGACTTCGGAATCCGAGTACTCAGGTACCGGTGGTTGCGGACCCCGCATCGCAGTCGTGATTTCCGTTTGGTCTCCGCCATAAACGATAACAACCACCATTGGCAGAAAAAGTAGCCCAAGTCCTAAAAGTGCACCGGTAACACCATAGATCAAGTGGAGTGGCAGGGTAACGGTCGCAAAAACCGTATGAATCCAGCTCTGCAGTGATCTTCCTTTGCGTTTTCCCCAGCCCTGAAAATGTGAAATCAGCTTGCGGCGATGCAAGTAGATGCCATTGACACTCAAAGCAAACCAGATGATTGCAATCAGACCAGCGATATTAATGCCAAATGGAATCGGGCGAAGATAATGCCAAACGTAAATATGATGTGCCAGCTCGCTTGACAACTCATTGTCATCGACGCGGCGTCCGGTTTGTGGCTCCATTGCCTGAACGGATTTGTCGCGGAAGTCTTTTTCCCACCAAGTCACCTGTAGAAGTGGCTCATGGTCTGAAGGCAGCAGCACGTTCATGCGTTCGATTTCTTCACGCGGTGCATCTTCCTGAAGATTAGCTAGTAGCGAATCAACTTCGGTAATGGGCTCTCCGGGAGGAACTCGCAACGCTGGGATGTGCCATGCTTCCAGTTCATGCTGAAAGAAGCTGATGGTACCCGTTACGATCATGATGAAGAGTGGAACTAGGACGAGCACACCTGCAACGCTATGTGCCTCGTACCAGCGTGCGTCCAGCCGCTGGCCCTTGTCCTCAGCAGTTTGTTCGTCGTTTTTTATATCTATCGCGTTGCTCATGAGCCCCACCTCCAGGATATGATAAGCCAGGCGACAACACTCATGAGAATCGTGCTCAGGAACTGCAAGCCGACACATCGCCAGGGTCGGGTATTACCTGTGCTGTAAGCGAAGGCGAAACCAGCGATGATTGGAAAAGACAGTGTAAAGGGAACAAC
>JBCCEO010000161.1:0-12338 GCA_039030255.1 Planctomycetota bacterium
AAATGAAGGCCACGGCCTATGTCGCAGCTTATCTTGAAAGCCTAGGACTGGAGCCTGCTGGGCAAGACGGTTCGTTCTTTCATGACTTTGAATTTGTATCGGATGTCGAACTTGGACAAACCAATGAACTGGTAATGAACAAATCGACTTTCGAGGTCAATAAAGATTGGCGGCCCGTGTTCTTTTCTAAGGAAGGACCGGTCGAATCGGCGGAAGTCGTTTGTGCTGGATATGGAATTGTTGCACCAGGGGGAGAAGAGCAAGACGAGTACGATTGCTACGTGCATCTGGACGTTCAAGACAAGTGGGTACTCGTTTTCCGCCAAATGCCGCAGGACATTACGCCTGAACGTAGGCAGCACTTGGCACGCTTTAGCGGGGCTCGCTACAAGGCCATGGTTGCTCGAGATCGAGGAGCTCGGGGCATCATTTTTGTCAGTGGTCCCAACTCGCCGCTTCGTGCACGACTAATGCCGTTGAAGATGGACGGGGCGTTAAGTGGATCAAGCCTTTCGGTTCTCAGCATTTCCGACGAACTAGGCAGCAAAATGATGCAAGCGGCTGAAGAAGACTTGAAGGAAGTTCAAAGCAGTTATGATTCGGGCGAGCCCGCAATGGGATTCAAATTGGACGGAGTCCGATTGGCGGCAACGGTCGATGTGGATCCTGTGAAAAGTCGAGGACGAAACGTATTGGCACTGCTGCCCGCAGGCGAGAAACCCGCCGAGCAAATGGTCATCGTGGGTGCTCACATCGATCACTTGGGGGCCGGACAAGGCGGCGGTTCCTTGGCAAAGGATGATGAAATTGGCGGCGTGCATCGCGGAGCCGATGATAATGCTTCAGGTGTAGCCTGCGTATTAGAAATGGCGCAATACATGGCCGACCAGCAAGCAAGTGGCAAGCTGAACAGTCGGCGTGATGTGCTGTTTGCAGCCTGGAGCGGCGAGGAACTTGGGCTGCGTGGCTCAGCGGCCTTTGCCGAAGACTTTTACGACCTCTATCCAGGACGGCTCGCAACCCTAATGGCCGCCATGCACGGAGCTCATGATGAGACGGGGAATGATGGGGAGCATGACGTGCAGGAAGATGCAATTGAGGCCGATGATTCGAGTGCCAACGCAGAAGACGAGCCGCAGGATCCGCACGCTGGCACTGCCCCAAGTGCCATGAGTCTCGGCCCCACACCGCTCTACCCAGCCGTGACCAGTGCCATCAACCTGGACATGGTAGGTAGGTTGCGGGAAAAACTTGTACTGCAGGGCATCGGCTCCTCCGATGCATGGAATGGAATTATCGAACGACGTAACGCTGTCGTTCGATTGTCGCTCACTTTGCAACAAGATTGCAACTTGCCCACCGACGCCAGCACGTTTTACTTGCGAGGTGTTCCAATCCTGTCAGCCTTCACGGGGTCCCACGATGAATACCACACACCACGCGACGTTCCCGAGTTGATCAACTATGAGGGTGCAAGCCAAGTTTCGCGGCTGATGGCACTTATCGCTCGCGACCTAGTGCAATCCGAGGAGGCGCCAGCGTATCTAGAGCAAAAGGCCGAGCCGCAAATGCGGGCCAATTTGACGGCCTACCTCGGCACGGTTCCTGACTACGCTACGGAGGACATCACCGGAGTTCTACTTGGTGGCGTCACCAAGGGCGCTCCTGCCGCCGAAGCCGGTGTCAAAGGAGGCGATATTATCGTGGAACTAGCCGGAAAGAAGATCGAGAATATTTACGACTACACCTACGCAATTGAAGCACTCAAGATCGGCCAAGAGACCACAATCAAAGTCCAGCGCGGCGACAAGATCACGGAGTTGAAGATCACTCCTGGTTCCAGGCAATAATCGAAAAACGCCGCACTAGGTGTCGTAGTACATGTTAAATTCGTAAGGATGCGGTCGCGAGTTGATGGGCGCGAGTTCATTTTCTCGCTTGTACTCAATCCAGCTCATCAAAACTTCTGGTGTAAAGACATCGCCACGAAGCAAGAAGTCGCTGTCTTCTTCGAGTGCTGCGAGCGCGGCGTCAAGACTAGCCGGCGTTTGCTCAATCCCGGCCAGCATTTCAGGAGGGAGATCGTAAAGATCCTTTTCCATCGGATCGCCCGGATGAATCTTGTTTTGAATTCCATCGATGGCCGCCATCAGGATTGCAGCAAAAGCAAGATAAGGGTTGCAGCTCGGGTCAGGGCAGCGAAATTCAACACGTTTTGCCTTCGGACTTGGGCTTGCCATCGGAATACGCACGGCTGCAGAGCGATTGCGTTGCGAATAGGCCAAGTTTACCGGGGCTTCGAACCCCGGCACCAAACGTTTGTAGGAATTCGTGGTCGGGTTGGTCAGTGCCAGCAGGGCAGGGCCATGCTTGAGGACACCGCCGATAGCATGCAAGCCAATATCGCTGAGCCCTGCATAGCCGCTGCCAGCAAACAAAGGGTCGCCGCCTTTCCAAAGTGAAAAGTGCACATGCATGCCGCTTCCGTTATCACCAATGATCGGCTTTGGCATGAAGGTCGCCGACTTGCCATTGCTGCGTGCAACATTCTTCACGATGTACTTGAATGTCATCAACTTATCGGCGATGTCAACGAGGCTATCGTAGCGGATATCGATTTCAGCTTGGCCTCCCGACGCAACTTCGTGATGATGGCATTCGACTTCGATGCCGCAATCGATCAAGTGTTGCATCATTTCATTACGTAGGCCAAAAGTTTGATCCAAAGGAGGGCAAGGAAAATAGCCTTCTTTGCGCCGTAGTTTATGCCCTAGGTTCGGCTGCCCCATAAACTCGGCCTGCCCGCGATTCCACTGCCCCTCGACACTGTCGACTTCGTAGAATCCAGCGTTCGCAGTTTGGTCATAACGAACGCGATCGAAGATAAAGAACTCTGCCTCCGGCCCAAAGTAGGCCGTGTCTGCAATGCCTGTGCTGGCCAAGTAATTCTCGGCACGACGTGCGATATTGCGAGGGTCACGAGCGTATTCTTCGCGGGTAATTGGATCCTGGATGGAACAATTCAATGCGATCGTACACACTTGATCAAAGAATGGATCGATCCAGGCCGAGAGTGGAATAGGAACCAACAGCATGTCGGATTCATCAATGGCCTGCCAACACCTGATGCTCGATCCATCGAATCCGAATCCGTCCTCAAATGCCGCTTCCGTCAGTTGGTTGATTGGAACCGTTGTATGATGCTGGCGGCCAAGAAAATCCGTGAAACGCAAGTCGACCGCTCGAACATCGCGCTCTCGGCAAAGGACTAGAACTTCTTGGGGCGATTCCGTTTTCTTGCGGCGTTCCATTCTGATCTCTCTCGGTCGGTTCTAATCTGGAGCTGGGTTCATCAACTGGTCGCTCTCGGAGAGGTACGCGGCAGCTTTTCCATTCCGATTCGCAACCATTGTCAGGCAAAAATCGACTAGGCGGCTGAATCTGCTGTAAAGGCATGCAATGGTGTGACTCGTCGAAATCTTATTGGCGAAATTAAGTCTGCCGGAAAGTCGCTATGGAACTCACGGCTTGCCAGTCGCCTCCACGTCCGATGAAGCCTTGGACCAAAGTACCACGAAAGACGGCACCAGAATACTCCTAACCAAGAGTGTGTCGAGGAGGACTCCAAAAGCGAGCGCAAACCCAAGCTCGGTCAAGCCTCGCAATACTGGGATCTGATCATCAACCCAGTAGCTCGGCAGCCAAGGGTCAAGCCAAAGTAAGATGGCAGGACTGGTCATGGCAATAAATGTCCCCGCCATGACAAATCCGCAACTGGTAATGATGCCACCTGTTCGCTGCACGGCCAGTCGAACAGCGGATCGTAACGGCTGCGATTTGCTTTCCTCGAAAATTCTGGTTACTAAATAGACGTTATAGTCCTGGCCGACAGCAACCAAGATCACGAAAAGAAAGATGGGAACTTTCCAGTCGAGACCTGAATAGGCTTCATGATAAACGTTGGAGAAGAGGAAATACGTCACTCCCAGCGTCGCAAAATAACTAAACAGAACCGTAAGGATTAGGTAGGTCGACAACACGAAATGCCGCAGCATGAAGATTAGGACGAACCATACACCTAGCGTAACCAATATTTGGATTCTTCGTTGGTCTGCCTGCGTAACGCTGCGCAAATCTGTGATGCCGACCGTCGTGCCCGAAACAGAATAAACCGCCCGGTGCCAAGGTGAATTTTCGGACTGCACCTCTTCATCAAGCAGGGTCTGAAGCTCGGCGAGCTTTAAAGTCGCGGCGATTGAAAATGGATTTTCTTCCAGCAGCACGTCAAACTTGGCAACACGCTGCTCAAATCCCTCGGTGGCACTAATGTACTTTTCCCGCGCGATTCGGTGCATTCGTTTGCGCCATCCATCGCTGTCGAACAGTCCAATTTTTTTGCCGGGAGGATAATCCCCCAGCGGATCTGTCAAACTTCGAACAGAGCTGACGCCTGCGGTATAAAGTGCTCCAGCCAGCCGAGTACATGACTGCTGGAGCTCCGTGTCATCGGCAAAAGCATTGGGACGCGTTACCAATATACTGATAGGACTAGAGTCCTGAATCTCGAAATGATTGGCGATCAATTTCGTTCCACGACGGCTCGGGGCAGTACTGGATAGCTCCTCTGACAAATCATACGTAACGCGACTCATGCACACGAAGCCGTACCAAGCCGGCACTGCAATGACAAGCATCGTCGAGAATAAACAGATTTGTGGACGCCGCACAACCAGCGTGGCCAATTTGGCCCAATATCCATTGATCAGGCCGGAAGATGCACCAGAATTAGATTCGTGAGAAATCGACTCAACACGGGTCCTATTTTGTGGCCAGTATGCCGCTCGTCCGAGTGCAGCGAGCAGAGCTGGCGTGAAGCTAAGGCAGACCAGCAGCGTGATGAAGAGACAAATAGCAATGATCGGACCACTGAACTGAAACTTTTCAAAGCTAGAAAACCACATCATGAGCAAGCCAACGATAGTGGTTAAAGCACTAGCAATCAGAGCCTTATGCACGCTGCACCAGGCTTTTGCAACTTGGTCCGCTGGCTGCTCTGCTGCCGGATGAGCCGCGCTCAGCAATTCACGACAGCGGGCGATCAGGAATAAGCAGAAATCGGTGCCAGCACCAAACAAAAGTACAACGACAAAAATTCGCGTCGTGGTGAAAACGCCTATGCCGAAGCTGGTGGGATCCGACGGATCGCGCGCGAGAAGCGCAATAACGCTCTCGGCTACCAACAGGCTGACACCGATACTGACCAAAGGGATCAACACCAGTAGCGGTGAACGATAAACAAAAATCAAAATACCGAGCACGAGCACAATCGTAACAATCTCTGTTTTCTGTACGCCGTTCTGGGCCGCCCGAAGCATGTCGGCGCCGACCGCAGCGGAACCGCTGATTTCGACTGCTAAGTCTTTCGATGTGACGCTTGCATAGTCCTCGCGAAGCTGGGCAATCAATGCCTCCAACTTGTTGACCAATTCAATGTTGCGAACGGCCGTTACTTCAGAATTAAGTTGAATAGAAATCAGTCGTGCTCTCTTCGAACGCGAACCTAGCTTATGGCCGAGAAATGAATTGCGCCAACTCCAGGTATCTCTCACTGAGTAGGACCATTCTTCTTGCACGATTGGCTTCAGCTCTGCTTGCTCTGCAATCTGCTCTTCGACCAGTTTGGCCATTTCAAAATCGAAGGCACTGGCTTCCTGGTCGCCAAGTAATTGGTAAAGTTCACCGCGAATTTGGAAGCTCTCAGGCAGGTACTGAAAAGGTCGATTCAATTCTTTGTTCGCATAGAATCGCCCCAGTGATTTTTCAATCTCGATGACTTGGCTGAGATTGGCTTCCAATATTTCGCCGAGCACCGATTCACGCTGGGAGGGTGCCGACTCAGGAATAGTCCCGGCTTGTTGCAACATTGGTCGAGGCATCAACAGCTCGGAGTTTTCCTGGATCTCGCGCCAAGCATTTTTGCCTGCAAGCCAATGCAGACGTCTCGACAAATCTAACCCCAGGGCAAGGTCACCCGATGAGAGCTGCTCCGATTCGTTGGCAAGCACTACAACCAGCTGGCTACGTGTACTTGTACCAGGAAAAGCCTCTTCCATCGCTTTGCGTCCAACGGCACTTGGGACACTTGGCGGAAGGAAGGCCAAATCACCATCGGCAGCAATGTCATCCCAGTTCGGTGCGACCGTCTTGAGCGAAACGGTAAGAACAATCCAACCGACCAGCACCCAGCCCCAGTGTTTGGTGAGCCAACCTGCGACGTGAGCGGCAGCTGACTTGTCGGTCACCTCGTCAGGTGCTTTCATCTGATACCAAGTCCGAGGAATGGAGAGACGCAGAATTCACTAAGGTGCTTATGGTGAGCATTGGCGAAAGTCCTAGTTTCGGGATGCTTGCCCGCTCGGCAAGTGCAAGTTGGATTTCCTGGCAGGAATGCTTGCTCACTGGCGGCGAATTCGTCGGAATCCCAAGAGCTGGCCGCTACTAGTGTTCGCCTTCTCGATTGAATTGGCGGCGTGTGCGCGCACCAAATTCTGCCGCTGCCTCATTAATACTCGCAACTACTTCGGAAGCACTCTTTCCATAACTAGATCTCGCAGAATCAATCACAGTCTCGCATTCGTTCACATCCATTTGTATCGAAGCCTCCAACAACCGCGACTCATCGCTTTGCGGTACCGCGATGAAACCGTGCTTGTCGGCATGAATAAGCTGTCCTGGCAGGACTTCCGTGCCAAACACCTCCACAGGACAATCCCAGCGGACAGGAGTGCTGTGAGCATGTCCGACGCATAGCCTGCGAGCCAAAGCCTTGAAGCCTGCGTTCGTCATCTCGTCCACATCTCGAATTGCACCGTCGACGATCGTGCCGACGCAGCCAGACGAACGATGGACGTTGGCGTTGACTTCTCCCCAAAAGGATCCAATGACTGACGGTTTGTCCAAGTCTTGAACAATTACTACTTTCGGTCCTGGCTGGGAGGCTACATACTCTCGATATTCGGACCAAGCATCAGGATTATCCGCCTTGTGTCTCGGCTGACTTGGCTCGATGACCAGGGTGATGGCGTAGCCAACCATTGCCCCCATTTGTGGCATGAAGTCCCGCGTTTCCTCAAGATTTGTAACGGGAGCGGCAGCATCCAACTGTGTTATTTGCTCC
This sequence comes from Planctomycetota bacterium, assembly GCA_039030255.1. Classification (GTDB taxonomy): domain Bacteria; phylum Planctomycetota; class Planctomycetia; order Pirellulales; family Pirellulaceae; genus Aureliella. Next base: position 7,178 of record JBCCEO010000161.1, read on the forward strand.
CACCCGTTGTAGATAGTAGGCGTATTCCAGCGTTTAAGCTGCAACAACTGTCCGTGCGGTAATCTAGTGGAATTGCTTACGGACATTTAAAATCCTGATTTCCGAAAATGGACAATTGTGTCGGTAAATTTAGAGCCACGCAACAATTGTTCGCGACTTTGAGCTCAAAGACTAGCGTAGAGACCCTTGCATGACAACAACATGGGAAATCGTAGACGGCAGCGCCTCATTTGATTGGGGCAAATGGTCTGCAAAACTCGATCCAACGCAGCCCAACGCTTTTATGCGATTGCATGAAAACCAGGGTTCAGGAACTTGGGATGTCTTACGAATCGGACCTCCCGGCAGCGCCGACCATGGCATCGAGGAATGCTATGTCCGCAATCGAGATTTGATTTGTCGCTTTGCTCAGTCAGAAAAGGATACGTTTGGTTATCAATTAGATTGGCGTGCCCTAGACAGCCAGGCTCTTGGGACTGAGCTTTCACTCGAACTCTGGTTGAGCGTCCAGACATTACATTTAGAGTCAACTCCGACCTTGCAAGTCGCCTGCGAGGCTGCGGAAAGTAGTTCCTGGAGCATTATGCTGCACAGCGACCTAATAGACTCGAAGGAGGCCGATGCAAACGCAGCTGATAGTTCCAGTGGCCCGGCGGGCTTAGTCGCGGAGTCGAAGGACTCTACTTCAACTGCAATCTGGCTAACTGAGGACACAGATCAGTGTCATGCAAAACTGATCGAGCCGTCGGATCACACCCGAGCGATCGACCTTTTCGGTCACTTTATGGAAAAAGGCGTTTTGCGACGCGGACGCATGCAGTTGCATGTTCTGTCTGGAAAAGCGGAACAAGAGAACTTGAAGCAGCTATATCGGAAATTTTGCGATAGACCTTTGCCACTAACGGCATAGGAGGAGAAGGAGGGAGAGAAGTTGAGAAGGGGCGAGACTAACTTTGGAGGTCTTGGTGGATTTGAGTGGCTAGCTGGGCGGCTGCGGTGGAAGACTCGGCCAGAACGTTGATGTGGCCCATCTTACGCCCCACTCGGGCTTCCGCTTTTCCGTACAGGTGCAAGAACGCGTTTTCATGCCGAAGGACTTGGCTCCAATCAGGCGCTCCTCCCTGCCAAACGTCACCCAGCAAGTTGATCATCGCCCCAGGGCGAATTAGTTCGGTTTTTGCCAAGGGTAAGTTACAGATTGCCCGCACTTGCTGCTCAAACTGGCTAGCATTCACCGCATCCATCGTGATATGCCCAGAGTTATGCGGGCGTGGCGCGATCTCATTAATCAACAATTCCCCAGACTTCGAAACGAAGAACTCTACGCAAAACAATCCAATCACGCCAAAGGTCTCGGCAATTCCTCGACAGATCTCCTGCGCCTTAGCTTCCAAATGCGCTAGCTCGGCCGTGCACGGACACAACGTCAAAAACAAGATATGATTCTTGTGATCGTTCTCGAACAACGGAAAACACTCGATCTCGCCTCGCAAGTTACGTGCCGTAATCATGGAAACTTCAGCTTGAAAATCGATCCATTTCTCTGCAATGATCCCGCTGGCTCCTAGCTTCGCCCATGCTACTGGCAATTCTTCTGCAGTGCGAACAATGACTTGCCCCTTGCCGTCATAGCCAGAAGTCGCAGTCTTCAGCACTAGCGGCCAGTTCAACTCTTCGGCCGCCGCATGAACCGCTTCCTCAGAATCCACGGCAACGAATGGCGTCGTGGGGAAGCCGGATTCCGCCAAGCCGGTTTTCTCCAAGATGCGATTTTGGCTCATCTCTAAGAACTCGGCCTTGGGATGCGTCAGGGTATCTTGCGCCGCAAGTCGCACTAGGCTTGAATCAATGTTCTCAAACTCGAGCGAAACCGCAGAACACTTTTGGGCCATATCGCACACAACGGATTCCGCCTTCAAAGCTTCCGACGGCATAAAATGGGCGTCGGCGGCTTGGCCCGCAGGACAGTTTTCCTCCGTTTCAAATACCCCCACGTGATAGCCCATCCGCTGAGCCGAGTGCGTAAACATGCGTCCTAGTTGACCACCGCCCAGCATGCCAAGCCAACTGCCAGGTGGGATGATGTCTTGATTATTCGAAGTTGACGCCGAGGGATCGTTCATGAGTCGTAAGAGAGTTGGGGCTTGGCGAGTATTCTTCGAGCAACCATTGAATCAAGCAAATTTGCGGATTGGAATCGATTCCAGTTAAAGCACGTTGTCGCCCATCACCGTGTCTGTTTGAGACTGCATCCAGTCTTTCAGTCGATCCCGTAGTTCTGAATCCTGCGTGGCAAGAATTCGAGCGGCCAGTAAACCAGCGTTTTTGGCACCCGCCGTTCCGATAGCGAGCGTTGCTACAGGGATGCCTCCGGGCATTTGCACGATGGAAAGTAGCGAATCTAGTCCGTTGAGTGCTTTACTTTGAACGGGAACACCGAGAACGGGCAAAACGGTGCAAGAGGCGACCATTCCGGGCAAGTGAGCCGCGCCGCCAGCCCCTGCAATAATGCACTTGAGCCCGCGATCTTCGGCCGATTGAGCGTATTCCATCATCCATTGCGGCGTTCGGTGCGCGGATACCACACGTGCTTCGAAGGGAACGCCCAGATGCTCAAGAATCTGCGTCGCCAGCTGCATGGTCTCCCAGTCGGAGCGACTGCCCATGATGACGCCAACTTGAATATTCTCTTCGCCCATTTCAGGAGCCTTGTTGCAATCTTTTGATCTTACTTATCGTGCGGTTATGACTCTGTGGCTTCGTCCGCTGCCTCCGCAGCATCACCACTTGTGCTAGCCTGCGGACGCAAGAGTGGGAACAAAATGATGTCGCGGATGCTGCGTGAGTTGGTCAGTAGCATTACCAAGCGATCGATTCCAATTCCGAGTCCACCAGCTGGTGGCATGCCGTTTCTCAAAGCCAAAATGAAATCGTCATCCATCTTCGCCATCGAGTCCTCGTCGGCTTGGCCGTCAAGCTGCTTGCTGAAAAGTTCTTCCTGCAGCTGAGGGTCATTCAACTCGGTGTAAGCATTCGCTAATTCCATCCCGTGGATAAACAGCTCGAACCGCTCCGCGACTGCCGGATTCGAAGTTTTCCGCTTGGTGAGTGGGCAGATACTGGAGGGATAATCGATCACGAAAATCGGGCCAACCAGACTGTCTTCTACCTTTTCCTCAAAGACTTCACTCTTAATCACATCAGGGTGTTTGCCGTCGATCGAAATCCGCAGCTTCGTCGCGTATTCGGCAATGGCGGATTCGTCGTAAGGGTCTAGTCCCGTTGCTTCTTGGAACAGTTCATCGTAGGTGCGGCGCTTGAAGGGAGGCGTGAAGTCGATTTCCTTGCCATCCCACTCGACCTTGTAATCTTGCCCTGTGGCCTTAAGCGCGTCCAAGATGATTTGCTCGGTGAGATCCATCATGACTTCATAGTTGCCAAAGGCCTCGTAGGCTTCCATCATCGTGAATTCAGGATTGTGTCGAACACTGATTCCTTCGTTCCGATAGACTCGCCCAAGTTCATACACGCGTTCCATGCCGCCAACGAGCAGTCGCTTGAGGTGCAATTCGAGAGCGATCCGCATCACTAGCGGCATATCAAGCGTGTTGTGGTGCGTTTTGAAGGGCCGTGCCGCCGCGCCGCCAGCAACCGTGTGCAATGTGGGGCCTTCAATCTCACAGTAGCCGCGACTGGCCAAAGTCTGACGAATGGACTGGACGATTTTGGTTCGCGCCAGGAAGGTGTTCATGACGCCTTCGTTGTACGTCAAATCCAGGTAGCGTTGGCGTTGGCGTAATTCAGTGTCCTGCAATCCGGCGTGTTTTTCCGGAGGCGGCTCAAGCGTCTTGCCCATCATATGCAGTTTGGCAGCGAACACGGTGAGCTCTGCCGTATTGGTTCGTCCCAAGCGTCCTTCGACTGCGATCCAATCCCCCAAGTCGAAGTGCTTGGTCAGCTCGAAAGCTTCGTCCCCAACTTGTGCCTTGCCAATCATGATCTGGATGTCGCCGGTCCAGTCACGTAGAGTGATGAATTTGATTTTTCCTTGGCCGCGTAACAAGATAATTCGCCCCGCTACGCGGACTTCAGGACCAATCTCTTCGCCGGCTCCCTGATCGGCTTTCCAGTCGCGGTAGTTGATTTTTTCTTCATCGCTGGCCGCCGCATCAAAGTCGGGCAGATCCAGCAACGTGCCGTCTTCCAGTTTGAATTGGACTTCGCCCGATAGTTTCCGAACGTCGGCGTTCCACTGGCGTTCTGGAAAATGGTGCCCCCAAGGGTCGATGCCCATTTCCTCTATCTTTTGGAGTTTGGCGAGTCGCGATTCGTGATGCTCAGACATAGATCTCGGTTGCCGTCCCATGCTCGACGAAAGTTGTGAACTGAAAACGGAGATTTTAGCCGTGGATGTCGAAAACGACGAGGGCGGGCAACAAAACGTTCGAACCTGCAAGTTGCGGCTCAAACTCAGGATGTCGTGCTAATCCAATTGAACTCTGGATTCAACCGTGAAAACGCTGAGGCGAGCTTTGCTGAACCTGGGAATTCCCCTGGACTACCTGCTCAGCCTTATTGTCGTCACTTTACGGCGAATCACTTCCCCAATCGCAACAGGCGACTTGTTTCACTGCCTCGTTTTTGGGGGAACTATCGCGCTGATACCCATTAGGTCTGATTTGGGGCAGCGAGATTTGGCGAACTTCACAGACTCCTGGGGAATGCACACCTTGGATTCGACACCTCCGGCGGGAGTCGTTGGCTTTATTGGCTGGCTTTTCCTGCTAGGTTTAATCGGCCTTCAAGCCTACGAGACGCTCTAGCTTTAGATCTTCTGGCTGTGATAGGTAGCTGCGGCATACGCGGCTAAGGCCTGTTACAATTCGAGATGGATTCGGGCTTTTCTGGTGCTTGTCTTCCCGTATCTCTGCAATCACTCATCAACGACTTGTCTGCTTCATGAATCGCCCTGACGAACATCCTTCTCAAGATTTGCTCCGGCAATTTGCGGCTGGGAATCTTGAGGAGCAAGCACTGGCCAAAGTAGCCGAGCATTTGGAACATTGTGAAAGCTGTTCCGACGCGCTTGACCAGGGAGTTGATGAAAAGTTGCTCAATGAACTCCGCGATTTTGGCAGCCTGCACCACGACGAGACCTCAC
>JBCCEO010000162.1:0-12315 GCA_039030255.1 Planctomycetota bacterium
AGCCATAGCAGCACCACACCGAGGACCCTCTGGTTACGCACGCCACCGGAATCTGGCGCCGGCAAATTGTCCAGCGGCAGGTTCCGTTCCGAATTCGCCACGGGTTCGCGATGGAACCGGGATACCCCGGATTCTGATTCGGTTTGATTTACGGCTGGCCAGGCACGCTCAAGTGGGGGCGCGGCTACGGCAGTTGCGTTGGCCTCTGGTAGCTCAAACCCTGTGTTTGGCGCTTTTGCCGTACACCTCACATGTTGAAGACCAATGCTTCGCGAGAGAATTTTTGTAACTTCGGCGCCTAGTGTTTGTAGCTTCGTGTCACTGTTGTACGTAGGCGTTTGGATAGCATCTAGAAAACGGCTCAAATACTCTTTGCCCTTAGCCTGATCGCCACCTTTCATTTCAGCTTTGGCCATGCCAATAACAGCCAGCCGAAGCGGTGCTTCAATTTTCTGTTCCTGAAGCGGATCTCCGAGCTTGATGGCCGATTGGATGGCCTTGTCGAATTCCCGGGCGCGGTATTGGGCAAGAGCAAGCAGTCCGTAACTGCCTTTTCCCGGGAAGTCGCGAACCAGTGCCTGCAGGTACTCCATCATCGCGGCATTGGGCACGCCATTCGGTGACGCAACCAATTGATCAAGAATCCTTGAGTACCAAATCCTCCCCTCCGTTTGGCTCATTGGCTCAATCGGTGGCCTAGGAAGGGCGAAAGCGCGCATCCTGTTCTGCTCAAGTAGTTCTTGCCCTGCAGGATCAAGTTTACTGTGCGCGTCGATCAGATTGTCGTAGGCAGAACGAGATGCGGGGTCAAGCAACAGTGCTGCCGCAGCATGAAAAGCTGCCGCATACCATCGCTCGGAGATCCTCGATTCTTCGTATTGCAAAGTATGCCACTGTGCGACTCCTTCCGGATTGCCCTTCGCTTGCCGGTAGGCTCGCTCATTAGGTGAATTAGCAAACTGCCGATTGATGAATTCATCGGTTCCTGCGGTTCCCCATTTTCCGAGAGGGGGCATGTCATTCACGAAGTCTGGCACGGGAGAAGGAGCTGCACGCGATGCATCGAAGCCTGAGCCTTGACCCTGATCTGGCAATGGTACGCCATCATCGACAGCGCTTTTAAATACTTCCTCGCCGCTGCTTCGGAGGATATCCTGCAGCTCTTCGTCACTGAAGCTCTCCTCGCCGTAAGCTTCAAGTATTTCTTTTAGTTCTTCCTGGCTATAGCCCTCCGCTCCGTACTCGCGAAGGATCTCCGTCCATTCTTCTTTGCTGTATCCCTCACCTGCGTAACCATATCCTTCGCCGCCATAGTCGAAAGAAGGGACAGGCCCCGGCAGCAGAACGCCAGTGTTTAGGTTGATCAAGGACTCCCAGGGGTCACCCCCGCCAACAATTCCCCCGTCTTCTCCTCCAACAATCCCCTGGTCTTCTTCCATTTCAGGAAGCTGCGAAAAAAAGGTGATTCGACTCTTGTTGCCGTATGAACGCACCAGTTCACCCGATTCGGGAGCTTCAAAAATTCGCAATCGATTTCTTGACAGCACCGCGAACCGCGTTGCATCGGAGTTAAAAGCGAGCCCCTGAAGACCTTTTCCAAGCTGTAGTTTGAGTAGTTCTACACCGCGAGTAACATCCCAAATATCAACGGCTCCATCTACATAGCCAATTGCTATGCGGGTCCCGCTCTGCCCGAAAGATATATATTCGATAGTCTTGGATGGTGTGTCGAGAATCGTCTTGATGGATGAACCATCAACTTCTTGCACCAGCAATCCATCGCTTCCGAATGAATAGTCATCTAAAATCAACAGATCTGCTTCGCTAGATGTTGCATAAAGTGTTTGTTGTTCGGTGGACGAATGTTGACTTCCAGTTCGAACATTCCATTGAATCACACGTGTGTTTACTCCAGCTTGCAGTCGTTTTCCGGCGCGATCAAAGCCCAAGCATCGCACTGGGCTATCGGACTCAACTCCTTTGAGTAGTTGGGGCGACTTGGAGCTATCCGCCCAACCTTCGTCCCATAGGTAGACTATCCCGCCAAAGTCACCGGCCGCAAAGGAACGACCTGAACGGCTGAAGGCGATAGCCCAAACGGATTTTTCACATTGAAATCTCCGCTGTACTGTCCAGTCTTGGGTGCTGCGGAATTCGAGATTGCCGTTCTGATCACCGGCCGCCAAATACTTTCCGTTTGGGCTAAAAGCGATGCACTCGACTGCGTGAGAAGTCCCGGTCGAGAAACTAGCAACTTCAGACATACTTCTCGAGTCAAAGATCTTCACCACGCTTCTGCGATGCGAACAAGCTATCCACTTGCCATCGGGGCTAAAAGTTACCGCCTGTTGCTCGCCGATAAAGTCCCCCCAGCGCGTCGATGCTTGGCTGCCGCTGGCGGTGTCCCAAAACTTCATGCACGAACCATTGTAGGAAAAGGCTCTGGCGCCATCCAAGCAGAAACCGACTCCGTCTACGCCATAGCGATGCCCCCGGAAGATGGTCTCTTGTCGGCCAGTCCGGGCATTCCACAGACGAACGGTTGTATCGTCACTTGCCGAAAGTATTTTCTCGCCTGACGGACTGAAGGTGATATCTGCAATCATCCCTGTGTGCCCAACGCAAGTTTTCGTTATAGCTCCGGTGTCTAGGTCAAGTATGTGAATTCGATCATCGATGTCTGCAACTGCGAACTGTTTGCCGAGAGGGTGAAACGCAATGCGTCGCGTATTTCCAGGAGTTTTGAGCTCGCGCTCTAGCTCTCCACTCTCTACATTCCAAATTTGAACAATTCGCTTGGACTGAGAGGTCGAAACGAGCGTCTTGCCCGCAGGGTCAAAGTCAAGATCGCGTATATCACGCTCTTCTATGGTCGAGATTGTGCGTAGCCTTTTACCTGTCCGAGTGTCGAACAAGAGAATCTTACCAGTATCTCCAACGGCGACGATTCGGCCGTCCGGTGTGAATGCAAAAGCTGGAAAGTCATCATCGGTTTCTTCAAGCAAGATTCGCTGCTTCCCAGCCTGAATATCTCGCAACACAACCTTGGAGTCATGGCTACCAACAAGCATGTTACCGCTGGAATCCAGGACAGCTACACTAAAAAAGTGTTCACCTCCGAGACTCGGCAGCGTTTCTGATTCACCCGTGTACGGGTTTTGCTCTCGATATTCGCCGCCCAAATAGCATGTTAAGATCCGGTTTTTTGCGGGAAGAAACTCCGCTGCATCGACTCCACCTTGAAGTGTTATATCGCTTCCGCGAAACAGTCGACGACAGTAGCGCCACTCAAAGTAGTCTCGAAACTCTGGTGCAATGGACCAAAGTAATCGGTTGGCGTCCTCACAGCGATTCTCCTTCCACCTGGCATTCGCGAGTTGAAAAGTAGCCGAAGCTTCCGCAGTTCGTGCATTTTTTGCCTCGCGATCAAGTTCTTCTTTCTGTGCGTTGACTAGCTTGTTGGCGTCAGAAAGTTCGCGAGTTTTACCATTCGCCAGTTTTGTCTGCTCATTCGCTTCGATCGCCTTTTGATTGGCTCGAAGTAAGCCAAGGCTGGTCCCAACAATCCCGGCAACAAGTAAAAATGCAATCGCTGCCAACGAAGCAACGAGTCCCTTGTTTCGCGTTACAAACTTTTGCAAGCGATAGGTAGTGCTTGGAGGACGGGCTGAGATAGCATGCCCGCTGAGGTAACCCGATAAATCTTCTGCGAGGTCGTTGGCGGTTGCATAACGCCGACTACGATCCTTCTCCAGAGCCTTCATTACAACCCAATCAAGCTCGCCCTTTAATATCTGTTGCAGCTTGGAGGGAGCGATCTTTCGGCGGTCACTGACTTCGCTAGCGGTATTCGCCGTGGAGCTGAGACGCATGCTCGGACGTGGAGGTTCTTTTTCTCGAATGATCTGCAGGATCTGCAACAAGGCATTGTCACCGAGAGTGTCGCGATCCAGAGGCGTGGAACCTGTCAATAGTTCGTAGAGCATCACGCCGAGCGAATAGATATCAGTGCGAGTGTCGATATCGATCGAATCGAGCTCCGCTTGTTCTGGCGACATGTACTGAATCGTACCTACGACTCTGCCAAACTCCGTCGAAATGCTTTTGTCGGTCAGTGTGAGAGATTGATCCGCTTTGGCGAGCCCGAAGTCAATAACTTTGGGCACCGGTTGGCCATCTTGTTCGGTTACTAAAACGTTGGAAGGCTTAAGGTCGCGATGAATGATTCCTTTTTGGTGGGCGTGTTGAACTGCTCTGCAAACTGGAATAAAGAGCTGCAAACGCGCGCGGATGCTGAGCTTTCGGCTATCGCAATACTTGGTGAGGGGGACACCGTTAACGAATTCCATTACGAAATAAGGTGCACCGGAGTCTGATGTCCCCGCATCGAACACTTTGGCAATGTTCAAATGTTCCATCAACGCCAAGGCTTGCCTCTCAGCCTCAAACCGAGCAACAATTTCCTGACTAGCATGTTCTGTTTTGATTAGTTTCAGCGCAACACGCCTACGAACCGGCTGTTCTTGCTCAGCCAGCCAGACCGTTCCCATCCCTCCTTCCCCAATACGTTTCACAAGCTTGTAGGGACCAATTGGATCACCTGGTTGATAGCCAACTTGCTCGGACACCGAGGAGAATTCAGAATGGTGTTCCCCATGTTGGGTTGGGCCCAACGTGCTCATATCATCGTGGGGCTGTTTTTCGGATGCAGGCCTGTTCTTTTTGCTAAAGTCAGTTGTTTCCTTGAATGGTTCGTTGAAAGAATCTGAGTCTTGAGGCATAAAATGATTCCAAAGTTTTTTTGCGTATGCTCAATTGCTCATTTTAGTTGGCAGAAGGGAGCGATCAAAAGGGGATACGGCACTCCTACAAAATCAGCCAGGAAATGCCGGAATGAGTTGCCGCCGCCCAAAGTGATTTGAGAATTTTCTATTCGTCCCTCAGCGGAAGGCAGCGAGCCAGATCATTCGAGCAAAATAGGCCGCAAGCAACAGAATCGCTGTCAGGAGAATCCAAGTCGGTTTTCCGGTTCCCAGCCTTTCTGATTCAACTAAATAGTATCCGCACTCAGGACAGCGCTCGGCATCGTCGTAGATATCCGCTTTGCATTCAGGACAAGGAACGGTGCAATCGCTCGAGTCCTCTTCCTCGTAGAACTCGTCGTCATAAGAGTCCTCCCAGTCCTCGTCGTCGTGCATCATTTCTTTCCGGTTCGCACCCTCGAAGTTGGTGCCAGCTAATCGTTCAATCGCCTAGTTCAAAAACCTTGATCGGCTGGAGCTTTGCGTCACCAACAACGGCAAGTAAATGTGGTGAATTTTTGCCAAAGGCGAAACAGCGAATATCGTAAAAGGTGTCCATTTGAATTTCGGCAATGCGTTTACCGTCGCGAGACCAGACGTGAACTTTGCCATTGCCACCAGATACCAACCAAGGTTGAGTAGGATGGTACTCGAGCTTTTGCTGCACACTGAGCGCAGTGGTCAGTAAGCTTTGTACCTCTTTTCCGGTCGCGGTATCGAATTCGCTTACCGCACCGCCCATGGCAAGCGCCAATCTGGAGCCATCGGGCGAAAATGCAGCCGTTGTCGCGGCAGTGGCAGCATCAAGTACCTGAGATTCAAGAACCTCACCAGTTCGCAACGAAAATCTCAACAACTTCGCGCCATCAGTTGCCATCGCCGACGTGCCGTCCGGTTCAATGAACAGAGCTTTAATGCCCGAATCAAATTCCTCCAGCGTTCTGGCTGCACTCTGCCTGCCATCAAAGGGTTCCCATACAACCGTGCCGTCCTCGCCGCCACTGATCACGAAATTGTACCGGGGACTTGGGTAAGCACTAACGGCTCCGCGCGTGTGCTTATGAAGTGGCCGAGCCTCCCCCAGTACTCCAGAAGGTTGGGAATCGATCGCGGCTAGCTGCCCTTTATCATCCACGAACAGAAGTCGCGTTTGGTCGGCCGAGCTAGTCAAGGAAGCCACCCTTCCGCGAATCCTTTTGTCCTCTAGCTTCTCTGCGGACTGCCAGTCGTAGACCAGAAGCGCTCCGTCGATTCGGCCTGCAACAAGCAGCTTGTCATTTTGCTGGAAGCTCAAGCCCGTTATGGCCCAACTCTTCTGAGCGATAACGGCCCTTTCTTTCACGCGTATCGGATTGACAATTTTCGATGTTGATTCAGGCCAGCTTAGATTATCGACCGAAGGACGTCCTAAATCACGGTCCGATTCTGGGCCCAATTCTGCTGGTTCATTCTCTGATTTGTAAGATGGATTATCTGCACCAACAATCCCCTTGGAACCAACGTCTTGCTCCGAAGGGAGCCTGGGATTGGAGTCCGCATTTGGTGATGTCTTGTTCTGACGCGCGGTATTCTCTCTTGCGAAGGCTTGAGGATCGTAGCCACCCGCATCGGGAGACATTTCCGTTGGGTCGGACTCGCTGGCCAGACCAAACCCGTTTTCGCGAGATTGCGTGGCCTCCGGGAAAAATGCATAAAGCTCGTGTTTCTCAAACTCGCGATTTACGAGCCCATTGCCTTCCCTGGGAACATACCCGATCAGAATATCGCCGTAAATGAATGTCCCGCGCATGGCAACCGCCAGCCGATCGCCGGTATCCAAGGTATCCGCCGTCAATTCCTTCGCGATCGCCCAAGCGATTGTGGATAGCGCCTCGCGCACTTCGTCTTTGTATTCTTTGTAGTGTGGAACATGAACAAGAAAGGCGCAGGATTCTGGATGCAACTCACAGTGCGTCAAGAACTTGCCGTCCGTTAAGTCGACGCCACTATCTGAGCCACCTGTGAACGCGGCGTCGCTTGCACTCTTCAGCAACTGGCCATAGCGACTCGCTAGCTCCTTCGCATCTTCTGTATTTCCGCTGGCGATTGCTCTAGAAGAACTGCTAATTTTTCGATTAGCCGCATCAAATCGATCTTTATTCGCAGCTGCCTGCTCTCCAACACCAAGCCGGTTGCCTTGGAAAAGGACTGCAAAGATTCCCACGGCTATCACCAGACTGGCATAACCCGCCCCAAGTCCAAATCGCGCCATTACGCGTCCAGCTCGATCGCTTTGCGATAAAGCTAGATGCCCCGTAAGGATCGCAAGTAATGAAGCGGGAATGAAAAAGAAACAAGTCATCAGCAGCGGTAACGAAGCAATCCCGGCAACGAGGCTCACGATTGCAAGGACTGGAGAAACAGTCGGCCTTTCGTGGAGTCCAAATAACTGCGGATCGTAGCTAGTTTGGCAGGCCCCGCAAACGAGATTCTGTTTCGCTAGCCCGAGAGGAATGCATGGAATAAAAAACAGCGTAAACCAGCGGCGGTGCTGAATAATTGCAGCATGCTGCGCACAGCGACAAGTGGGACAACCAAAGCTTAGCGACCGTACAACACGCGTCAGCGTTGTCCATCCAAATATGATCATGCGAAACTCCGAAGACCTGAGCACAATATTGTAACCCGAGCTTACTTAGGACGTACCCAGCCTCCCTACAGCGATCAGGGCAAATCAGAGTTTGAATCTAGGGAATCCCTAGCCAATAATCGTGACTCTCCCTTTCCGAGTTTAGCGAGGAATTCCGGGAGAGTCGGCCTATCAGGGCCGGAGAGGGTGCCTTCCTAGACTTAAACTTTGATTCGCCCTGCTACAGCGATCTGTAGCTATTCGGAATTGTCATCAAATGGTTCTTCTACCTATTATTCCCGTGTCGGCTTGCCGAGAAACGAGTAAAACCACGAGTAACTTCGGTCCCGCCTGGAAAATATTTCTTTACTATCCGCTCCAAATCCAAGTTCAGGATTTTTTGCATTGGTTGCACTTGCGGTAACAAATATCGGCAGAAGAAAGCGTAGCTTGACTTGATCATCGAAGCCCTATCGTGGCTGAATGGCTTCCTTGCGACCGTCCCAAATCAGTAATTCTCCAGAGGAATCTGCGGTCAATACAATGTCAGAATTGGGACACACGGCCATGTCGTTGCAACGTTTGCCATCAGCAATGAGTGCGCCTCGCTGTCGATATGTTTCTAAGTCCAACACGCCAAGTCTTTGCTCATAACCAACTGAAACCACCGATTGATTATCGTTTAGAAATGCCACGGAATGCCTGCCCTCGGAATACCTATCTTCGGAGATTAGCTGCCCGTCCTCCATAGACCACAATCCCAAAACTCCAGACGCGAAATACCCGACGGCCACCGTTTTCTCGTCCGGCGCCAACTCGATGTCTGCCACGCCCGATGGCCTGCTTTTGGAAAGGACACGAAAAAGTTTTCCGCCGCCTGCTCCAGATGCAACAGTGTCCGAAAGGTCTAATTGCCAAACCTTGACGTTATAATCGCGTCCACCAGTCAAAAGGAACTTGCCATCCGATGTGAAGCATGCATCCGAGATATAAGAGTGGTGCGAAGCTTCATTTGGGCCACTCTTGTCTCCGCCGATATAGAGTCTACGGTTTGGATCAAATCTTGAGACGAGTACGTAGCGAATCGGTTGTTCTCCTTCCTCAAATCGTTCTGAGAAGCCAATCCACTTTCCATCTGCGGAAAACTCCAGGGCTTCCAACTGACTCTCGTTATCGTTGAGAAGGAGTTGGGGCTGTTTGCCGCTACGCCATTGTTCCCAAATCCATAATTCTTTGCTGGTCGCTTCTGGATCACTTATGCCGAATGCGATCGCATTTTCGCCAGGTGAAAACTGTGCGATACCCCGATGGCCTTTGAAAATCCGTTTGGCCAGGGGTTTTAACTGCCCTTCCAAGATCGCATCTAATTCATAGACCCGCAGATACCAAGAGTTTACATCTCCAGCTACTATGGGCTTCTTCACCGCAAGCGACAACAAATACTTGCCCGAACTCGAAACTTCGATTTGGTGCAAATCCTCCTGCACCAAAGCAAGTCGACTGGGATTGGCGATGCTTGGCGCCAACCGCCAAATTCGCAATTCGCGCCCCTCGGCGACACTGGCGATGACGCGTTTCTGAGAATTCAGCGCGATATCGAATACAAATCCTTGATGTCCGCAGAGCAGGCTCGAAGTGTTCGCTGTTTCGCAATCAAACACGTAGATCAGTCCTACGCTGGAAGCTGCTGCGCCTAAGTTCTCGCCGGCGACGACGTGCTTGAAGTACCCAGATGTTACTTTTTCATAATTCGTCGCGTTGGCAATCGGTTCCCCTGTTACGGTATCGAATCGGTTGAAAGTTCGATTCGCCTTTGCATCAAGCCAGATGCCTCTTACTTCTTGACCATTCTTTGAAAAATACTCAAATGCCGTCCCAGATTTTCTCCATAACTCGGCGTTTCCGTTTTTTTCGAGATCCAGCATGACTAGCTCAGATCCACGTTGCACCGCCATGAGCATCACATGCCTAGCATTCGGCGAGCAGGTCATCCTGCAGTAGCGCATATTTGATGATTCGATACTTCTTACGACGGTCTTCGACTTCAGGTCGCAAACATGAACGGCTGCTCGCTGACCGTCTTCTGAAAGTACAACGATTTGATTCTTACGTTCGAGAAATGCGATCTGTCGCAAAGTATCATCCTTGAATTCGCTTGAAGCATCCCATGCAAAGAATTCCTCATTTCGCTTGGAATCTAAAATAATCAACTTTGAGGAACCAGCAACTGCGACGAGCTTGTCATCGGAGCTCACAGCGACGTCCACGATTGTGTCGAGTTCAATTGCAATCTGGCGCTTGTTCTCGAGTGCGTATCTTTGTTTCCCAGCCTGTAGTTGGGCAGTCCAAAGCTTCGAATTCGTTTTTCCTTCGCCCCAGTAAATCGTTTTTGCGTCCGGCGAGATCGCAACGCACCGGCCGTATTCGGAGAGTTCAAAACGCCCTAGATGGTGCTGAGTCAACTTGCGATGATAGAAGTGCCATTCGAATAGACGGTCTGCGCCCCAGGCCTTTGGCTGTTCGTTATTTTCCAAAATTGTCAGCGCTTGGTAATATTCGGCCCGCTGCAAATGCCCGCTTACTTGCAGCATATCCGCGCAGTAGAGCATGCGGTTGGCGCGGTGCGTTTCCTTCATAGCCGCACTTGCGAACCACAGTGAAAAGATAATCCCCAGAGCAAGCGAGACAACAGCAGAAGTAGCCAGCCCAGAGACGAGTCGGTTCCTGCCGCACCATCGCAAAGCACGCGTCCATCTTCCAACAGGACGTGATTGAATCGGCAGTCCCTTGGAAAATCGTGTTAGCTCTTCTGAAAATTCCTGTGCAGTTGCAAACCTTTGATCTGGCGATTTCTCAAGGCACTTTAAGCAGATCGTCTCTAGATCCTGCGAAACCAAATAGTTTAGACGCGAAGGCGACGGTGGCTGATCGTCTAGGACTTGGCGAATCAAGTTTGCTGGGGTACCTCGAAACGGAGTTTCACCAGTAATCAGGCGAAAGAGAATTGTCCCGAGGGAATAGATGTCACTTCTGGCATCTGCTTGATGTGCATTGCCGGCAGCTTGCTCAGGCGACATATATCCTGGCGTGCCTAATACAGCGCCTTCTGCGGTTAGTGTTGCTTCATCAATTTCGCGTTTCGCCAGACCAAAATCGGTGATGTGCGGCTGCCCTTCAGCATCAATCAAGATGTTTCCAGGCTTCAGATCACGATGAATCACGCCAGCCGTATGGGCGCAGGTCAATGCGTTGGCCAGCGTAATAACCATCCGAACAGAGTCGTCCAAACTGGGTTTTTCATCTGCCAGCCAGTTCGAAAGTGATTTACCTTCGACGAACCGGCTGGCGATGTAATAGCGAGATTGAAACTGTCCCACCTCAAAGACGCTAACAATATTCGGGTGTTGAATTTGGGCCGATGCCCGCGCCTCGCGCAGGAAGTGCTCAATCTCAGACGCACTTAAGTACTCTTTGCGAGGAATCTTGATTGCGACAAAACGATCCAGGCGTAGATCCCTAGCCTTCCAAACCGTGCCAAATCCTCCCATGCCTAGAGGTTGCTCCAAAACAAAATCATGGATTCTGCGTGGCCCTTCTCCGTAGGTGTCCTCTTCGCCAGGCACCAAGCTAAAACTAGAATCGCAAGATTGGCAATAAATCCTGGTCCACTGCGTCTTCTCCGAATCCGTGGAAGAATCCACTTTGACTTGGGCGTCGCAGGAAGGACACCGAACGGCCAAGTCGGATTCCAATGTTCTATCAATGCTGACCGTAGGGTTTTCTTCTGGTTCTTCAGAGCAGGAAAAATCTAAAGCGCTAGTAGAGTGCTCCGCGCCCAATCGCAGCAACATCTGCATCCTCTCAAGCTCTTCCCGCAAACGTGGACTTTGATCAGGATGTTGCGCAATAAATTCTGAAATTGAAATTTCTGCACCCGAGTGCAACTTCTCGAAAAATTCAAGTAGCAGATCCTGAAGCTCCGCATCTTCGTTGCCTGCTGTCATCACGGACCTTTTCTGCTCAGCCACATCGACGACTTGATCATGTCTTCGCGCAGAACGGACATCGCGCGTCGTATCAGTCCACGTACTGCAGGAACGGTCTTATTCATGCAATCAGAAATCTCTTGAATCTGCATTCGCTCGAAGTAGCGAAGACGAATTGCCTCACGTTGGTCACCTACAAGGTTTGCTAACGCAATTTGAATGGCCTGAATCGATTCTTCGCGAGCCACAAATGCGCTTGGGGAATCCCCGTCGCAATCCGCCAGATCTTCGACCAAAGCTCGGGCAGAATTCCCGTCTTGGTCTTGCGACTTCGCTGCAATGCGCCGCCAATCGCCGCCGCGTTTGGCTGCACTTTGCCTTCTAGCTTCGTCGATCACTGTGTGTTCGCTGATTCGAAACAACCACCTTTCAAAACCCACAGTCGAAGTAGTTTTCAACTTCGGGAAGTTGGCGAAAACTGCCATGAAGACGATTTGGAGCATGTCGTCTACCGACAACTGACTTGAGAGTCGCTCTCCCATTTTTGAGGCGACGAATCTGGCTAGACGCACTTGGTAATGCACCAACAAATACGACTGCGATTCTTTGTCACCACCTTGCGCGGCGGCAATACGAGTCTCAAGACTTGGGGGCGTCTGGGGATTCAACTGCAAAGCTCTACGGGCAATTCAACTGGATGCGCAAACCCTAGTTTTCGCCTGAGCCACGGTCGTTGTCAAATGAAATCCAGCCACTCGGAACGCAAACGCCTGATCAGCAAGGAGAGGGGCGCGGCTTGATTGTGAACTCCCGGTTACATTTGTGGAAATTGCTATTTTCCAAGTCGAACCCTTGGTTCCCAACCCCCATAAACACTCCAAGGTGCCCACCAACCCAGTGTGATGCAATCTCGCTTGCC
>JBCCEO010000163.1:0-12244 GCA_039030255.1 Planctomycetota bacterium
CCGAAGTCTACAACAACTCTTTTGATAAAACAGAAGGCCGAGATGTAAACGTCTACGGTATCAAGGGAATAAAATGGAGCGACTCGCGAATCCATCACAACACGGTCGATACCAACTTCTCAGTCGAATTGCCCTTCGAGAATGATCGCTCCGTTGAGATCGATCATAATTGGTTCGCTGGCGTAGTTTCCATTCCAAAGTTCGCGGGCGGTCCAGTCTTGGAAGACGACTATAGTTTCCGGCTCCATCACAACTACTTCCAAACGAGTTACTCCATCGAAGGTGCTCGAAACAATTTGGAAATCGACAACAACGTTTTCGAGTTTAGCATCCTCGCGGACGGTGGTAACTTGATCACCAACTTCGGTTCCACCCCAGTACCTGGTCCAACCAGTTTTACGAACAACTTGGTCATCAACCCTGGCCGCGGTGTCTTCTCAACGAGCGGAGTCCACAACAATCTGACTTTCGCCAACAATTTGATCATTGCCAACCAGACAATTACTCCACGCACTTCAGGATTTCTTGGTATGAAGGTATCGGACAACAATGGAAACGCCACCGATTTTTCCACTGTCACAGTCAAAGATAACATCGTCGAGGTCCGAGGACTTGAGCGTCCACTTTTCCGCAACGCAGAGAGTTTCGCAGCAAACGTTGAGAACAATTCGTTAGTCGGAGTTTCTGATGCTGGACAATACAACAATCCACAGACGAGCGCTCCGCAGGGGCCACTTTCAATTCTCCAATTTCACGTGGGCGTGGGCGGTGAAATCTTAATTGATGGTGATGCAATTGCCGAGAAAGCCCGCAAAGCTGAACTACCGTCCGCTGCAGATAGCGACGGAGACGATGTCATTGATGTGTTCGATCCAGCTCCCAAAGACTCACGAAATGGACTCCATCGATTGCTTGGTCCCGGCCAAAGTATCGAACTTGACTTCGAACTACCTGACGGCACAAGACCACTGGATTCAGCGACTGGATTGACCGGCACCAATACCAACCCAGATGCATTTTCCTCATTTTATGGGTTTGACCCATATGGGGTCTTAACCTCAGATGATGCCGAAATTGTGAATGGTCGGCTGCAGGTAAATACCAACAACGGTGACAGCTTCGGTGGTCGCAATGATAGTGCGGATGATTACGGATTTCTATTTGATGCAACTGGGTCCAACAGTTTAACGGTCTCCTCGCGAGTCATACTGCCGGACGGTGGATTGCCGCAGGCTAGCTCAGCTGCAATCGGCATCCAGATGGGGGATGGCTCTCAAGAGAACTATGTCAAGTTCACGCGGATGTATGGAGCTGGAAGCAATCGATTAGAAGTCCGCTGGGACGATTCTGATGTGAAACAAGATGCGGCTCCCAATTCCTCAGCCACGCAACAGTTCTTTGTCCTCTCGGCAGAGCAATCTACGGCGACTTCCTTCGACTTGGCTCTGGACGTCGATCGCTCGAACCCAGAAGCAATCTTCATCACGCCACGAGCAACTGCCTTTGATGCTTCCAACGTGCAAGTCGGATCAGAAATTCAGGGTAGGCCCTTCCAAGTAACCGGAAAAGTGGCAGCCGCCATCAATGGTTCGAACGCGTCTCTTCCAACGATCAGTGGCGCAGCCTCAACTGGCGGTCTCTTTGCCGGAGTCTACAGTACCGACTACTCCAATCCTATCAATAAAGTGCCGTCCTTCCAGGCTCGATGGGAAAACCTGCGTGTTGTTTCCAATGATGTGTTTGTCGACACTTTCAACAACAGCTCAAGCTATCTGAGGCTGTATTTGATTGATGCGGATAGCAAAGAAATCTTAGCCGAGCTGCAAAACGATATCGAGATAGACTCTTCACTCTATGCTGGTCGCCGATTAACGATCGCCGCGTTCTCGCAGAGTTCAGAACAAGGCAGCGAAATTGGTAGCGTTCGCTTCACGCTGAACGGTAAAAAACGGCTCGACAACTCGGAAGAGTATATCTTCGGCCGAGAGCTATCGACTGGTCCGCAACTACTCTCAACAGTCATCTACAGCGAACGAAACGGACAGGGACGCGTATTGGAGAACTTTGAGCTGCGATTCTCGATCATTTGATCCAAACTCCGCATCTACGTCAGCTAAAATCCAGGGATACACATTTGTATCCCTGGCTTCAGTTGAAGGAAACGATACTATCATGGAGTCGTGCCTCACCCGAATCGAACTCTTTTGCTCATAGGACAAACCTCCTATTCACAGGTGGGAGGCCACGGAAGAATCAGTTTGACGATAACTACTTTACCTTGGTACCCATTAGCTCTGCGTACATTTAAAAATAGAACCGAACGAAGAGACGCTTCGCATCTTCAAGATGTATAAGCACGTTCGAAGCCCGCCTTTCTAACTCCTCATTCTACCATCCCCTCTCTCTGAATGAATTGCGATGATCAATCTGAAATTACTCCTCGGCATTATATCTTGCGCGCAACTTTTTTTGGTCCTTGGCATTCCGACGGAACTCTGTGCGCAAGAGACCACGTTGTGCCAGGGCAACTATCATTCGGAAGCGGATGCAGCCGCACAACTGCGGCGAATGGCAGCTACTTATACAGATCTTGCAGGATGGAAAGGGCGAGCCAGTGCTCTGCGAAAGCAGATTTTGGTGGGTGCCAAGCTTTATCCACTTCCAGTAAAGACAGCACTAAACGCCAGAGTCATCAAAAAACGCGAGTATGCGGGCTACTCGGTTGAATCTGTTGGCTTTGAGGCTGCTCCTGGATTCTTTGTGTATGGCAGCCTTTATCGACCTACTTCGAAAAACTCGTCCGGTAGTGCGAAACGTCCTGCGATTCTCTGTCCGCATGGTCATGCACGCGGTCCCGACGGAGGTCGCTACCGACCCGACCAGCAACATCGCTGCGCGACAATGGCCCGCATGGGAGCAGTCGTATTTTCGTATGACATGATCGGATTCGGCGACTCCTTATTCCTCGGATGGGATCATAATCACCCTCAATCCCTCACATTACAAACATGGAGTAGCATCCGATCCGTTGATTTCTTAGAAACACTTCCTGACGTCGACATGTCGCGCATCGCAATCACTGGTTGTTCTGGTGGCGGCACGCAAACTTTTCTGTTGACTGCGCTGGATGAACGTATAGCTGTAGCGGCGCCGGTAGTCATGGTTTCCGCCCACTTCTTTGGTGGTTGCAACTGTGAAAGTGGCATGCCGATCCACAAGACCGCGGACTTAGAAACGAACAATGCCGAGATAGCCGCGCTTGCCGCCCCGCGTCCCATGCTGCTGGTCTCTGTAGGTGGCGATTGGACCAAGAATACGCCACTCGTCGAGTTCCCCTACATTCGTCGCGTGTATGGCATGCACGAATCAGGCGCACTTGTGGAAAATGCTCACTTTCCGAACCAGCAGCACGGATATCAGTACATGAAACGGCAAGCGGTTTATCCGTTTCTCGTGAAGCACCTCAAACTCGATAACCGAGAAGTATTTGATTCCAAGACAGAACTCTTCGACGAGTCCGAAACAGTATTGGAAACTCCATCCCAGATGCGTGTATTTGACGACATGAATACGCTGCCCAAAAATGCCTTACCGGCGAATTCCAGAGTCGAATTGAAGCGACAATAGTTGGTATGAATAAGCAGGGCAAATCAGAGTTTCAAGCTTGGTTTACTCTTGCTCGTCAAAAGCACCAATATTCTTTCGCGCAGCGAAAGGCCTCCAACTGTAGAGTGAGACTCTGATTTGACCTGTATGAATAAGCCGTCTGCTTGCAGCGCGTGCTTTGAAAGGATAAAAAGATCTTCGCAGCTGTCCCATGCTGCATGCTGCTTTGTATGGAATCGCAACAATAGGCTCATGGAGGATTTGCAATGGAAATAGCAGAATACTGGCGCACGCTTTTCGCGAATTGGCCAGATAACATCGAACGCCGCGGTATGGTTCTTTCGAAGCAAGGAGAGGTGGTCTCCTTTGAGAACTTTCTAGTATCACCAGGGTTGTTGCTGCTTGAACGTAGCGCCCCAGACGCCTCCGGGGCTCGGAAAGCTTTTATTGGCTACGATTCAATTGCTCTCGTAAAGATGCCCACGACAGCCGACTTGGATGATTTCTTGACCATGGGCTTCCAACACGCACGCCCTCGAAAGCCCAATTCTTAAGCCTTCTCTTCGCCGGATTGATCCTGGCGCACGACAAAAACTTCCTTCATGGCCGAGTTGGCAATCCATTGCGCCCAGTCTACCGCCCTTAGAAGCCCGAGAGGCGCGACTCCGTCCCTTTGCTAGCTCGATCGGTACAGCAAGTACTCTGGACGCGAATGCCCGCGAAAAATCTCACCACCCATAAAGGTGGAATACCGCCGCTGAGCTTACCTTCAAACTTCAGGGCGTCCAACTTAGTTTTGCATTTGATTTTTGCGGATTTTTTGGAAAAGAGGATTGCAACGCAGTAAAAAACCGATACCCTTATTGAAACTGAATCTCAATTGCAACAACCCAGCGAGCCACTACTTTTTAAATCGGAAGATTTAAAAGCCCCTCGGCCAGCCAGGTAAACCTTATTTACTTATGACCGATCTGATTGGTCCAACCGCTGGAGTTTGCTTAATGTCACTAT
This sequence comes from Planctomycetota bacterium, assembly GCA_039030255.1. GTDB lineage: Bacteria > Planctomycetota > Planctomycetia > Pirellulales > Pirellulaceae > Aureliella. The sequence continues at coordinate 4,618 of JBCCEO010000163.1, forward strand.
CTCAGTCCAAGCGGAACCGTTCCGCTTTTACGCTTGTCGAATTGTTAGTTGTGATTGCCATTATCGGCATTCTCGTAGGGCTGTTGCTGCCTGCAGTTCAAAGTGCTCGGGAAGCAGCACGTCGCATGCAATGCCAGAACAACCTCAAGCAAATCGGTTTGGCTACGCACAACTACCACGACACTTTCCGTCAATTTCCTTGGGTCAACGCGAACAGCACTCTGGGTGGCGGAAGCTTGTTCGTCGCTATCTTGCCTCACATGGAGCAGACCAACGCGTTTCGCCTTTACGATTTCACGAAGTCGAACCGAGATCCTTACAACCAACAAGTCGTTTCGCAGCGATTACCATTTTACTGGTGCCCATCTGCTGCCGAGCGACGCACTGTTCCCGATTGCTCCAGCGATGCCGGACGTGCCCCTGGCACCTACGCGGTTAACATGGGAACAGAAGATTACAACCAGTACTGGTGGTACTTTGGACAAGACCGTCCTTCACTCGATGGAATGATTGTTTACTCAGATACGAGAGACAAGAAGACCAACTTTGCCGCAGTAACGGATGGTAGCTCCAACACATTCCTCGTTGGCGAAACCGCCTACAATCTTCCTGATTACAAATTCAGCTGGGGCAATTGTGCGGGATCTTCTCGCTTTTCCTTCACCTACTGGTGCAACCCTTACCCTGGTTCAACCGCTTGCACGACGGAGTACGGCTTTAATCCGCTCGACGTTCTCAATGACGGGATTTACAACCGCGGTTGGGTTAGAACTTTCCGAAGTGATCACCCCGGTGGCGTTCAATTCGTGTTTGGTGACGGCTCGGTGCACTTCATCTCCGAAAACTTAGACGCAGAAACCTTGGACAAGCTTGCTTCACGGCATGATGGAGGAGTAGTCGGTGACATTGGGCTATAGAACTCAGTCATCAGCTTCGATGTTGCTTGCAGGCTTGGCCATCGCCTTGCTTGCAGGCTGCGGAGGAGGTTCAGGTTATCCACGGGCCGCAGTTTCCGGGACGATAACCCTTGAAGGCATCCCCATGCCAGAAGGCTCAATTCGATTTGTGCCCATCGATGGTACATCCGGGGGGAAGCTTTCGGTGACTGTCGCTGACGGCGCTTTCAGTATCGATGCGGCTAACGGCCCCGCTGTTGGGACTCATCGAATTGAAATCGAGTCGACCGACTCAGGGGGACTTGCGATGGATGACGAGGATGCAATTGATAAGCTTAAAGCGGATCGAGTCAAGCGGGTCGATGTTGTGATCGTACCCGACCGTTACAACAAGAACAGCAAGATGCAAGAAACTCTGACTGCGGAAGGGCCCAATGAACTCAAGTTTGAATTGAGTTTAATGGGTCGTTAGCAGACGCGATCTGCAGGATCAGAAAGGGAGTCCAACCGATGGTTCAAAGTCTCAAGATTCGAAAGCAGGCCGAAGGCTTTACGCAGTCGCTGGCCAAGCTTCAGGATTTGCCAGGATGGCCCGAGTACTGCCGAGGTGAGCTGAATTCAGCAGTCGAGAAGATTTCCTCTGCTCTCTACTCTGACGAAGAGAATGGTTTCGGTTGGGAGCTCATGGGCTTGATTTTTCGAGACCTGGGCAAGCCGAAGTCGGCCATCAACGCATTCGAGAGGGCAAGCTTGCTTGTGCCGATGCATCCCCTAGCTTCGCTTTGCTTGGCAGAATGCTATGGGGCAGTTGGAAAGACGGAGTTGGCTCGCGATTTGTACTTGAGCTACGCGGATTGCTTAGACGGGCAGGTAGAGCATCTACTTCTCGTCGCAGCAGGTTTAGAAGGCATTGACGAACCCCATTTGGCCATGGAAATCTGCCGTCGCGCAAGTGGCATTGATCCAGACTGCGGCCAAATTGCCTACGACATGTGCTTTTACGCTTCGCGTTGCGGTGCCCAGCCAGCATTGATCGAATCGTTGGCATGGAGAGCTGTAGAGTTAGAACCGGATAACGTTCATTTTCGAGTCGGATTGGCTTCCTTGATGATTCGTTTGGAGCGACTAGAGAAAGCGTTTTGGGTCGTTGGTTCCCTGAATTCCGAACAGATCTCATCGATCAACTGCTATTGCTGTATTGAACGCTTGGTTGCCCTTTATGACTCCTATGGAGACAACGAGCGGGCTGAACTTTGCCGCATGCGATTGCGGTTGCTGCCACCAACGTCACAGGATGACTGGAAGCATCAAGAATAGGGAACGCATGATGTACGAATTCATTCAGCTTACGGCATTGCACATTTTGATCTTCGGGATCGGAATTGGATGTTACGTGCTAATTCTTGCCCTCGGAAAGCTCAGCAACAAACTGTCCAAGCCGCAGCCGCGAAAACAATTAGTGATAGAAAACGAGCGAGAATTTGCCATTCAGCTACTGAGTCGGGTTCTAGAGCAGGAACCCAACGAATCGCAAACGCAAAGCTGTATGCACGGCAGGACTGCATTGCCGAAGCACGCTTGGCAAAACATGCAGCAGAAAGTTCTCAGTATCGTTGTTGCGGTTTGCCTTTTGCAAGCTGGTAAAACGGCCTTGGCGCAAGCCGATCTTGAATGGGCATCTTTCCAAAACGGAGGACAATGTTCCGTCAAGCAAGAGTTGCCAACCACTTGGTCGGAAGAAACAAATCAGCTCTGGCAAGTCGACATTCAGGGATATGGGCAATCCTCTCCTGTCGTTGTCGATGGCGGTGTTGTTGTCACATCTACCAGTGGTGAGGATAAAGATAATTACCACGTAGCCTGCTATGACCTGGATACAGGGGAGCAGCTTTGGCAGCAGGACTTCGGAAATCCTACGCCCGAGAAGAATTCAAGTTATGTAAGTCGGGCTGCTCCTTCACCGACTGTTGACGCTGCCGGCATTGTTTACGTGAATTTCGAAGGTGGACTTGTCGCCGCAATCAGTGCTAAAGGCAAAGTTCTGTGGGAGCGCAATCTTGTCGAGGAGTACGGAGCGATCAAAGCTCGGCACGGATTGGCTTCGTCGCTTGAGCAAAACGAATCCAAGCTGTTTGTTTGGATCGAACGTATGGATGCTCCCTATATCCTGGCTTTGGATAAGCAGACAGGAAAGACTGCCTGGAAAGTTGACGGAGTTGGTGCGACGACCTGGAGCTCTCCGCGGCTAGTTCCAATTGAGGATGGCAGTTTTCATTTGGTCTGCAGTGCGAGCGGTAAGATATGTGGTTTCGATCCTGAGAATGGTCAGCGGCTTTGGGACTTCACGGAAATTGCTAACAATACATCCTGCACGCCCATTCCACTACCAAATGGCCGGTTCTTGATCGGCGCCTCGGATGGTCGCGGAGAACAAACGCTTGGCAAGGGAGCAGCCTCCAATGGGGTCGTGCAGATTGCGAAAACAGAAACAGGCTGGAAAGCTAGTTTCGTTTGGCAAGCCAGCAAAGCTACCGCCAGCTTCGGCAGTCCAATTGCTCATGCGGACTCAGCGTTTTTCGTCAATCGTTCCGGTGCACTATTTGAGCTGGATCTTGAAACTGGCAAGTCGAAAGCCACCAAGCGGACAAAGGCAGGCAGTGTTTGGGCAACTCCTATGGTAGCCAATAACATGCTGTATGTTTTTGGACGGACGGGAACCACCTCTGTCATCGATTTAGCGTCAGGCGAAGAGGTTGCCACTAATCCACTTTGGGAAAACAAACAAGCTGGCGGAGGCTCCTCTGGTTTCGGAGGATCGGTGTTGTATGCCGGAGCGGCAGCGAAGTCGAAGCTATTACTGCGGCGTGGAGACTCGCTTTACTGTATTGGCATCACTCCCTAATCGTACATTCCCGGTCTACGTCGTCACGTGTCACCTGCAGTGCACGTGTCGGCGTCGACCTTTAAAAACACTTTCAAGACTTTCCTTCGAAAAGAGCTCATCATGAATCGTTTACTAGGCTTAAGCGCGGCGTTGGTTTTGATTTGTTCCGCCCAAGTATGCAACGCCCACTTTCCGTGGTTGGTTGTAGAGAAGGACGGAAAAGTCTCGTTCTTCTTTGGCGAAAGCATTGCCGAACGAAACTACAAGCTTCCGCCGACGATTGCGAAAGCGAAAGTACGGGCGATCACTGCGGAAGGTCGTCAAGGCGTAGCACTGGCCAAAGTCGAAACAGATGACTTCATCGGCATGCAGTCTAAAGCTGCGTTAGAAAGCGACGCGACCGTTGCAACTCAGGTTACATATGGCATCTATAACGGCAATCGGCTCGATTACTTTGCATCCTCGATTCATGGCAAGCTTCCCACGGCTAAATCAGACAGCAAGCCCAAGAAACGATCGAAGCTAGCTGCCGAAGTGGTGGATACCGAATCAGGTGTTGATGTCTATATCACTTGGAAGGGCAAGCCGTTAGAAGACATTGAGGTACATCTGTACTGCGATGATGGACACGAAGAAGGAAACGCCAAAACGGACGCTGAGGGAAAGGTTTCCATCACAGACAAAGAAGTAGAAGACGGCCTCAACGGACTTATGTTTGGCCATACAGTCAAGGGCGATGCGGGAGAGTTTGACGGACAGGCCTACGAGTCAACGATGTACTATTACACGATGACTTTTGTGGACCCAGAAGACAAATAACCGCCTCGCATTGGAAACAGGGGCGGGTGTTGGAAATTGACGAGGGGTTCTGACACTCGCCTAACTGTTTCCCAATAACAAAACAACTTTGCCTTTGGAAACAGAGGCGGGTGCTGGAATTTGACGAGGGGTTCTGGCACTCGCCTAACTGTTTCCGGAAATCAAGATCACTGAGCCTTTGGAAACAGGGGTGAGTGTTGGAATTTGACGAGGGGTTCCAGCACTCACTCAACTGTTTCCTTAGAAACAAAATATCACTTTGCCTTTGGAGACAGGGGCGGGCGTTGGAATTTGACGAGGGGTTCCAGCACTCGCCCGTCTGCTCCCCCAAACCGCTAACAAGCGAAATCAAAATACAAATCCCATTCCTTGAAACAGGGGGATTGCGGGTGTTGGAAATTGACGAGGGGTTCTGACACTCGCCTTCCTCTTCTATACCGCCGTTGGCAGTACTGGCTTTAGCAGCGCAGACAAGCTCTGGTTTAATGCCATACTGCGAACTTGAACTGCAGCTCGCAGCAATTTGAGATTGCCACCATTATGATTAAAACAATGACCCAGAGTATTTCGTTGGCCATCATGCTCTTGCTGGTGTCCCAAACTTTGGCCGAAGCACCCAACAACAAGACCGCTGGCGCCACAGCTAGATTACACCGTCCTTTGCCGGAATCACTCACTAGCTTTGGCGCAGCGGTACTTGGTGAACACTTATATGTCTTCAGCGGGCATAGCGGCGTAGCGCACGGCTTTGGTAAAGATTTGCTGGTAGATCACTTCCGCCGGATCCGCTTCGATGACCCCGAAGCCGAGTGGGAAGAACTCGCCATGCACGAGCCGGCACAAAGTGTCGCGCTTGTAACAGATGGTACGCACCTGTATCGCATTGCCGGTCTTAGTTTCTTAGACGCGGAGGGCGACTCGAGCGCACCGTTCAACTCAACCAGTCATTTCGCCCGCTATGATGTTGCCAAAAACGAGTGGGAAAAGCTTCCAGATCTACCTGCACCGCGGTCTTCGCTGGATGCCGCAGTGGTTGGCCGTTGGGTATATGTCGTTGGAGGTTGGAATCTTCAAGGAGCATCCTCACGGAGTGCACCTTGGCACGAAGACATTTTGCGATTCAATCTAGACGACCCAGATGCAGGCTGGGAGTCCATTGAGGGCCCTGGCTATAAGACGCGCGCCCTTTCTGCTGCGGCTCATGACAACAAGCTGTTTGTGATCGGTGGGATCCAAGATCGCGGAATCACTCGCAAGGTCTCGATCTTCGACCCCCAAACAGACCAATGGTCAGAGGGACCAGAACTCCCAGCTGATAGCAGCACAGCTGGTTTCGCCACTTCTGCATTTGCCGTTGGAAGCCACCTCTATTGCACGGGAAATTCAGGAGTTGTTTATCGCATGAAGCAGGACCAATCGGGTTGGGAGAATGCAGATCGTTTGTTCTATCCCAGAATGTTCTTGCGACTCTTACCTGTGGGTGAGGATCGTCTCATTGCATTGGGTGGAACTGGATCAATCGGCCGTACAAGTGTGGTCGAATCTTTGACCGTAAAACCTGCTTCTAATCCGCAGCCCAAATCTGTGTCCTGGTCCGTCGACTTCGGAGGTCGTGCCAAACACAGTCAAGCCGTGGTTCTGAATGGGGGGAAACTTTATGCCTTTGGCGGGAATGGAAGTCGAGAAGCCCACGATTTTTCGAAAGAAGCTTTTGTCGATGAAGCCTTTGTCTTCGACTTAGGGAATCAATCTGTCGAAGCCTTGCCAAAAATGCCTCAAGCAATGCAGAGCGGAGCTGCTTTCCTGAATGCACTGACAAGCGAACATCGCGTCTTAACTGTAGTGGGTGGATTGGGGCCAGGCGAAGAGCGCATGCAGTATCTGCAAACCTTGCTCACCTTCGATCCCGAATCGGAAGAGTGGGCAACATCCAGTGCCAGCCTTCCCCAACCTCGATCGATGTTTCAATTGACAACATATGACGACGCGATCTGGATGTTCGGCGGAAGCGCCGGGCGCGCCCATGGACTTTCCGACGACGTGTTGCATTGGTGGGGTGATGACACTGCCATCGCTCCTCTTTCCGACATTCAGGTACCTGCACCGAGACGATCCTTTGGCGGAGCCAGCCATGATGGAAAGTACTATATGGTCGGCGGACTTGGCGGTGGAATGCAAATTGCCGACACTGTCGACGTATTCGATTTCGACACACGCAGCTGGAGTAGCATTGCCGCTCCTGAGGTGCCGCGCGTCTTCCCAAGCTTGGTCGCCACATCTGACAAGCTTTACCTATTCGGAGGCTTCACTAACACCACTGGACACTTCTCACCGGCGACTACCTTAGAAGCTTACGACTTCGAGCAAGAGAGTTGGACAACCATTGCTTCAGATTCATTTGAGGCAACGCCTTCGATGAAGATGCTTGAGTTCAATGGCCGCTTGCTTTTCTATGGGATCGATGAGGAATTCGACGGACAGGCTAATTTCGTTCTATTCGATCCAGAGCCAAGCACGGTTCCGGGAACTGTGGCCCCGATGAGTTTTGGTGGATCGCGTCGCAGCCGCGCAGGCGAAGCCGAAGAGACCGCCAAGATGATGATCCGCAAGGATGTCAACAAAGACGGGAAGCTTAGCAAGGAAGAGCTCGGGTCCCGTATGGCAGGACTTGTCGATGCAGGCGATTCCGACGGTGATGGGCTGCTTTCCAAACAGGAGACGATTCAAGTCTTGAAGGCGGAGGCTGAAGCTGCGGAAACTGAAGCGGATGCCGAATCGACTGAAGCAGAGGCACAAGAGTCTCAAACAACCAAAGTGAAACTTCAATCAACCACCGATGTAGATAAGAATTCCGAACAAGATGCGTTGGTTGGCAAGTTAGAGAAAATTGCTGACCAAGCACAAAAAGCAGCCGAGGAAGCGCAGGCAGCGGCGCAGAACGCCAAGCGTCTGCTGCAAGAAGCTCGCGATCTCAAATCCAACAAATAGAGAACACTCCCATGAATCATCGCCCGGTCGTCGAGCAGGC
>JBCCEO010000164.1:0-12218 GCA_039030255.1 Planctomycetota bacterium
CGGCCGAAGACCTCGCGCAGGATTGTTTACTCCGCGGCTTCAGGCGGCTGTCAGCGCTGCAGGATGCGAACAAGTTCGGCTCCTGGTTGCTAACCATTGGATACCACGCGGCCTTGGATTGGAAAAAGTCGAGAGCTCGCAGTGAAGTTGCACTGGAAGACTTAGGGGCCGGAATGCAACAGTCCGACGAGCGTGGTGTTCGTGTTGATGATCGGCTAATGCAACAAGAGCAACAAGCCGAATTGCGACAAGCTATCGATCAACTCCCGGATCCGCAGCGCGAGGCATTACTGATTTACTACTACGATGATGTTACCTATGACCAACTCGGTGAAATGTTGGGAATTTCTTCTGCGGCGGTAAATGCTCGGCTGACGAAAGCACGTGCGGCTCTGCGAAGAAGTTTAGGTGCAAAATGGTGCTCGAATGAAGTGCATTGAATATCAAGAAAACATATCTGGTTGGCTTGACGGCGAACTAGATCTTGCCGAGAGTCAAGAGCTGCGATCGCACATAGAGGCATGTGACGAGTGTCGAGCTTTTTACGAAGAATCGGCAAAGCTGAACGAATCAATTCAAGCAACACTTTTCTCCGAAAGCCAAGCTGCCTCCCGGATAGCCGAAAACGTCATAGCCGACTTGGTCCCCACCGCGCAGTCATTCGAAACATTGGAAACACTTGAGTCATATGAAGAATCGCAAACAGCGCCAGCCAAACCTCCCGGCTCTCTGTACACGCTCGTTTGGTTCAGCTCGCTGGCGGCCGCATTGATGCTGGGCTTCTTCCTAGGTACTCAGAACGGAAATAGCCAAAAGAACGAACTGTTAGGTAGCCGCCCACAACCTGATGTGCCTCTGGGAGACGAAACAACCCAAGTCTTGCCGGTAGCCAAGATGTCTTTTGCGACGGGCGACGTCGAGTTTTGGGAACCGGGATCGACCGAGTACTTACTTTGCCCGGCCGACACCGATGTTCCAGTTGGTTCTAAGATGCGTACTGGATCCAATTTCAAATGTGAGATTGAAACGAGTTCGGGAGCAAAAATCCGAATGGACTGTGATACGGAAGTCTTTTTCCCCGGCGAAGACGAACTTGTGTTGGAACGAGGAAGGATTTGGTGCGGAACAGAGTCGAACGACGATTGCAAGATGACTGTGCAGTCAGGCAACGCCAGTATCGGACTCATAGGCGCGGTCTGCTCGGTTCAAAGTGAAGGTGAATTCACAGAGTGTTTGCCGCTGAGAGGGAAAGTAGCGGTACAGAATGGGAAGTGGCAGGCGGAAGTGCCGGCAGGGAAAACTCTAGCCATGAACACTGGTGAAGAACCACGGCTGCGCAACTCAGAAAACTTGATTATGGAGACTCGATGGCTGAACGAGATTCTCATCAAGAACCAAAATGCATCTGGCGAACTGGAGGAAAGAGTGAGTCAACTCTTGGCAGTGGTTGGCTTTTCCAAAATGCAATATTTGCTAGAGCAAGAATTACGGGCTCTGGGCTCCGACGGCGTTCCACCGCTGATAGCGTTTCTGAACTCTGCGGCTCAGGAACATCAAAATCTGGCAGATCGAAATCGGGCCGCAATGCTGGTTAAAGATCTTGCCGATGTCGAGCACGTGCCACAAATAACGCAATTACTCAAGGATGATTCAGCGATTGTCCGCGGGGCTGCAGCTGCCGCGATTCTTCGGGTTCTTGGCGTTAATATCGCAGCTACACCCGAGCAGTGGAGCACTGCAAGTGCGTCTGAGATAGAAGCTTGGCACGCAAAGCATCTCGAGTGGATCGAGCAAAACCAAAGTTGGTTTTCCCCATAGCAAGCGAGAAAAAACCCTTTTGGACGACTAGCCTGGGTACATCAAGGTTTGTTTCGCGTTGCCCTAGCGCAAATGATCGCTCGTATCTTGGTTGGCAATCGAATCTTGGCCGGAGGAATCAAAAAAGTGAGTCGCCATTGTCATGGCAGCTTGCTTGTAGGCCCGGGCATTAGGATGTCCGTCGTAACGCATGAATAGGCGTTGGTCCGCTATCTGCCGAAGACTTTCTGTGCAGTCGATGAATGTTATCTCGGGAAACTCCCTACAAACTCGGGCTAGCATTTCGGCTAGGCTGTTGTCCTGGGTAATGTCGGGAGCGTCTTCGTAATACTTGTCGATCATTGGGCCACAGGGTGTCCTCGAAACGAGCCCTGATTCTGGAAAGAAGCAAATCGTCGGCAGGAAGGAATTTTCCTTGGCGGTTCTTGCGTAAAGCTGTACCCAGGTGAATACCGTGGCTTCCAACTCCGCTGGCGTCAGGCCCATGTCACTGGTCGTGCAACGAAAAGCGGCCTGACGATTCCAAAGTTCTTGAGCTACACGATGCCCATTGAATGTCCGACTCTGCATTCCTTCCAGGCATTTGGGTTCGACGTAACTAAGATGTGCCTCAAACATCGAGCGTGCCGTATCCACGTCGACTTGCTGTTTGTGAGCTAAGTCATTGACGAACCAATCGACGGGTAGCTCATACGCTTCCCAGTAGAATCCATCGCGATCATGCCATTTTCCTTGGTAGCGATCGACAAGGTAAGTCATCGATGGCAGATAGCGGGCACACCAGTTTGCTCCTGTCGATTCTCTTTCGCGAAATTTATCATACGGTGCATCACGGGCCTCAAGTTTTTCTGGCAACTCAAAACCGCCCCAGAAGTCAGAAGGTATGACGCAAATGATGCAATGAGTTGGCTTGAGAGGAACTCCAACTTGAAGAAGAATGTCAAGATAGCGATCTGGTTCTGAACCAGCATCTCCAAGATTCAGTACTTCGTACTCTTGAGGTAAAGTCAGGCCCAATTGGGCAGGCCACGTTTCATTCTCATTCGCGCCTACGCCTTCTGTCCAGGAATCACCAATGCATAGAACTCGAAACTTGGCCCTTGGTTGGAGGCTGATAGGTCCCCCACGGAATCCCAAGTTGTTAAAGCGATGTACTGCCGTGAAAGAGTCAGGAGACGACACAAATTGCAAAGAGGTTCCGGGAGTCCCCGCCCAGTCTCCGCTGCCAACGGCAGGGATAGGTAAAAACAGCCTCAGTAGGCAATCACTTGCCAATAGGGTCAGTGCCGTGCTTGTCAGCAGCAATCCGATTTGAAAAACGCGTTTACGACCGCTGCTGAGTGTTTTTGATTCTCTTTGCTCTTTTGACATGACGGCAATCCCAAAAAAGGATTTGAGTTGTCCGAATCTGACTCTGGCCCGATTCGCGTCTGAGGGAGAGAGCGAATGTACAAAGAATTCTCGCGGGTCTGCAACGCCAAGTCAGCCGTGGGCATAGGTTGGATCTGTATTGCTAAACCACTGCCATTCTGAAATACTGCCGCGGTAGTAAGCATGGTTGTTAAGCGAAAAGCTATCAATGCACAAAGAGAATCCGAGAACGCCAGAAAAACTGCGTGACTTGTCACTTTTCGTTTTCCTGCGAAAGGTAGAACGAGAAATACGTCGTTTTCGCAAGAGAATCATGGGTAGTAAGAAAGCTGTTGCTGTTGCTGAACAACCGTCAGAAAGTACACGAAGAAAAAAGATCGGATCTGATATTAGGGCTGCCGTCAATGGCCAAAGGTAACTCATAAATCAAGATCCGCGTAGCAAGACCAGAGCTACGACTCCTTTGGCTCATCATAATGTGTACGAATGCACCATGAAAATATTAGTTGATTTACAGGCTTGTCAATCCGGCAGTCGCTTAGGCGGGATAGGACGTTATTCCATGGACCTTGCCAAGGCAATGGTTCGAGTTGCGCCGGAACATGACTTCTCCTTCTTGCTAAATAGCCTATTTCCAGATCACCAGCAGGCCATCAAGGCAGAGTTCGACGGGCTTGTCGGGCCGGAGTCCTTTCATGTTTTTCGTGCAATCGGGCCTACGCGTTCTGCAGAAAAATCAAATGCAGGCCGTCGCGCCGTTTCTGAATTGTTGCGGGAAAACGTCATTCGTGACATGAACCCTGATGTGATTCATGTCGCAAGCCTTGTTGAAGGCTGGGGGGACGATGTCGTTGTCTCGATGAATGCACCGGACTTGAATGAAAAAACCGCGATCACTTGGTACGATCTAATTCCTTACGTGCAGCCGGAAATGTACCTCAACCAAGCTGCGGTCGCTGAGCAATACTACGGACGTGTTGATGAAGCAAAACGTGCGGTTTGCTACTTGGCGATTTCTCAACACACTGCGAATGAACTGGTGCGTGAGTTGGAGGTTGATCCGCTCCGTGTTACCAATATTCAGGCTGGTGTCTGTAGCAGATTCACACCCGCATTGGAAAATGATTCCAGTTGGATCGAGCTAAGCAGGCGACATTCAATCTCGAAGTCTTACGTGATCTATACGGCTAGTTTTGATACACGTAAGAATCAGAAGGGGTTGATTCGCGCTTATTCACTTCTGCCAAAGGAGCTGCGAGACAACTATCAACTTGTCATTGTTGGCAATGCTTGGGAAGGAGTGCATCGAGAACTGAGTGCGTTAGCTCGCAGTTGTGGCCTTGATGAGAATGATCTCGTGGTGACGGGACATGTGACCAATGACGAACTCCTGGCACTCTATCGCAACGCTTACCTGTTCGTGTTTCCTTCATTCTTTGAAGGGTTTGGGCTCCCCGCATTGGAAGCGATGGCTTGTGGTACTCCAGCTATTGGTTCAGGCTGTACGAGTATTCCTGAAGTAATTGGGCGCGAAGATGCCCTGTTTGACCCAACCTCTGACGAGTCCATTGCGGCCAAGATTGGTGAAGTATTAGAGAACGCTGACTTTCACCGTGAACTCCAGGAGCATGGCCTGCAGCACGCTGCTCAATTCACCTGGGAAAGGGCTGCTCGAAGCGCAGTTGACGCCTTCGAACGCTTGCATCAAGAACGTAAGCAAATCGTGGCGGGCCGCATTCCGAAGTTTGTCAATCGTGAGGCTTCGTACACGCAGCTCGTAAAAGATGTGGCTCAGGTGTGCTCGCAGAAGTCGCTGTCGAACCATGAAATCGACTGTATTGCAGGTTGTATCGAAGAGAATGAGCGAGTCGTCACGGAAGCCCTGTCGCTTCAAGAGCAGATCGATTCCGTCAAAGGAAGGAATGCCCCAAGCGCCTCAGGCAATCGAGTGGGCTGGGTTACGACTTGGGGTACCAGATGCGGAATCGCAAGTTATGCCGAGTATCTAGTCAAAGTGACTGCAGAATCTCCTGTTGTGATTCTGGCAGAAAGCCAATCTGCCGCAAAGCCATCGAAATTACCCGTAGTGCCATGCTGGAACGCTGGCGTGGACGATCTAACTCGGCTTGCGGCAGAAGTTGAGAGGTACGAGCTTGACACACTGGTGATTCAATTCAATTACGGATTCTTTGATTTTTCCGCGTTGACAGATTTCATCGCTAAACAGAACGTAGCGAATCGACAAGTCGTGATCGTCCTGCATAGTACCCAGGACCCACCACCCAAATACAAGAAGCAGCTTATTGAACTACGTGGTGCACTCGGGATGTGTGCACGCGTGCTCGTTCACACCCGGGCAGATGTAGCGCGATTGCAAGAGATCGATCTGTTTGCGAATGTCTCCATTGTTCCGCATGCTGTTCCACATGCGATTCAGAAGCCCACCAAGCAGTCACGAGATTCAGAGTTTACCATTGCAACCTATGGCTTCTTTCTGGAACATAAAGGATTCTTGGAGGTTCTTGAGGCTTTCGAACAACTCGCCCAAAACGATCCTTCGTTGCGGCTGAGAATGGTAAATGCCTCCTATTCCGAGCCCGCGTCTGCTCACCTCATTCAGCAGGCTGAGAATTTCCGCCAGAGCAAGGAACTCGAGAATAAAGTAGAGATCATCACCGATTACCTCGAAGATCAAGAGAGCTTAGACCTGCTTTCTTCTTCCGATTTGATCGTTTTTCCTTATCAACAAACCGGTGAATCTTCTAGCGCGGCTGTTCGTTTTGGACTTGCTAGTCAAGTACCTGTGGCGGTCACACCACTACCCATCTTTGACGATGTAAGTCAGGTGGTCGCTCAATTGCCAGGATGTGACGTCATTTCGATTCGTGACGGCATTTGCAATTTGGTGGAGCTTATTCGCAAGGGAGGTGATGCGCATCTCGCTAAGTTGCAGGCGAATGCAGCACGCTGGCGAAGTGCACACGATGTGCGTCATGCTGCAAATCAATTGGCTCAGATCATCGAGACGCCGCGGGCCCGCGTTGCCTGAGTCTATTCAAGAGGGAGAATGTCCAATGACAGCTGAAATGAAAAAAGATAAATTCGCTTCCAGACCGGAGCGAAAACGCTGCTGGGATCGCTACAGACACACACTTCGCATGGCCTATCGTATACGAGGCTGGGAGACCGCAGATGTGGATACGACCATCCCAGAAGTCTTTGACACACAAATGTCTCCGGAGGAGTTGAGCACTGTTCTGCTCGCCGGCCTACGGGAGCGGTTGGAGAAATCCAAGTTGGCCAAAACGCTCCTCAAGGAGCCAAAGTTTCGCTATATGCAGTTAAATGGGAGGGATGTTGTGTTGCCACTGTGCAATACACAGGGAGTAGAATGGTATCAAGATTCGCCAATTGCCAACTATGATTTTGTCAATGAAGATGCCCTCGGGTTACATACGAATGCAAAGGTGATCTATGACTTCGGCGGGCACCACGGAGTATGGGCACTTTATTACGCCACGGTCGTAGGCCAAGTTGGACGCGTCTACAGCTTCGAGCCGTCGCTGATCAACATAGAGATGTCGGCAATGCTGATGCTGGTGAACGGTATCGACAACGTCATCAATGTAGCCGGCGCAATCGGCGCGCAAAAGTCGGGTGATTCTAGTTCCGATATGCTGATTGACTTCGTTGAAAATGACCAGATTGAAATTGTCAGCGTTCGCGATTGCTGTTGGGACTACGCTGATTTCGTAAAAATGGATATCGAAGGGTTTGAGTATGAAATCTTAACTGCCAATCCCTGGATATTCGATATGGCCGACAACTTGCACCTCGAAATACACATTCCGCATTTGGAGCGTCGCGGCTTGGACTACCGCCGCATAATGGACGTGATCCCATTTCACGAATTCGATGTCTTTAATCATGTTCACGAGAACCCTGTTGGAGCGGAGACTGAGCTCAGTGGGTTCTGCAGTTTGATGTTGAAGAGACGTGAGCCTAGTGGACTCGCGGCTCTGAGTAACAGTGAGACGGAAAGCAGTCCCCGTGAAAAGGCGATTGCCTAGCAAGGCGGTGCCCTTGGAAGCAGCCCCCTTAGTTAGGCAGCTCGCCTAATAGGCTGCTCAGGCTCATTTTGCTGTATGCGTCAGCGTTTTCTGGTCAACGGCTTGACTAATTGTGAACAGAGACTTCCCATGAATTCCAGGCGAGGAGAGTGTCGCTACCGTCGCCGTCAAAATCGCCACTAGTAAAGTTTTTCCACTTCTCTTCCGTGGCCCAGCCCTGGGCAAACAAGGCGTTCGTAAAGCTGCTGGAGCCGGCCTGTGCGACATACCAGTCGTTTCCAACACGACCAATCAAGTCACTTCGTCCATCGCCATTAAAGTCGGCTGATTGGACGTACAGCCAGTTAGCGGCTGGGTCCCAAAAGCCCCAATTTTCGTTTGCGAGGCTGCTGCCTGTCGAGAGACCCGACCACCATGTGCCGTTAACCCGGCCGGCAATGTCGTCGCTACCATCGCCGTTAAAGTCACCAACGACGATTTCCGTCCACGTGACCGAAGAGGACCAGTAAGTCCAAAAATCGGTTTGGAAGCCGCTGCCATTGGAGATCGCCATCCACCAGTGACCGTCGATTTGGCCACCAACGTCCATTCGAGAGTCACCATTGAAATCGCCATAGCGAATGTTTTCCCATGCAAGATTGGGAGGCCAGTATCCCCAAAACGCGCTGGTGAAGGACTGGCCCGTGGATTCAGCAACCCACCAATGTCCCGATTCAGTCCGCCCTGCAATGTCTGACATTCCATCGCCGTTGAAATCAGCGATTTTCAGATCTTGCCAATTCAGCGTTGGATTCCAATAGGCCCACAAGCTGCTGCTGAAACTGGTTCCATCTGAGATTCCGATCCACCAGTTACCGTTTGTTCGGCCAATGATGTCGGACTTTCCATCGCCATTGAAGTCGCCAACACTGAGATACTCCCAGTTAGCGGCAGGAGACCAGTATCCGAACTGAGTCGAGGCAGCACCCGTTGTGGGCGAGCTAATGACGTCCCATGAACCCGCGTTCCAGGTCAAGTAATCTTCAGCCCCGCCATCCACATCTGCAACGAAGGTCTGCTGATTTGGGTCAGAAACGCTAACAGCAAATACTTGCTGGACCGACGAACCAACCGAATCGGTGGCAGTCACGGTAATGTCGACAACGCCAACCCAGGCAAAGGTCAGAGAAGCCAACGAACCTTGAAGTCCTGCCGATACAATTGCTGAATTGCTCGACTGGAATGAATACGTAATGGCATCGCCATCGGGATCACTAAAGTAGTTGTTGAGGTCGATGTTGGCTGGCCCAGAGCCGAAGTCCACCGACATATCCTGAAGTGTCGCGATGATGGTGGGCGGAGAATTCGGAATCGAGAATTGACTGGCCAAAGAAGTATTCGTCTGCGATGTCGTTAATTGCTCTCCATCGTCCATCAGATTGGCCGCATCCACCACATGCGGTAGGCCGAGATTGTGGCCAATTTCATGGGCGGTAACACGGGCGACGACTTCTTTGCCACCCTGGAATCCAACCAAGTTGTCGCCAACATGCATGGTGATTCCATTGGCTCCGACATAGGCCAGTCCGTTGGCTGTATTTTGACTGAGCGTGGCGAAGCCAGCCGCCTTCTCCACAAAGTAGACGTCTAGGACCAAGGGGTCGACGTGACCGACTCCCGCTGCATCACCCGCGGCCACGATTGCATCTAAGTCAGAAGTAGGACGCACATCGCTACTGTTGCCATTGCCGATGTTTGCAAATGTGTTGTTCCAGTAGTTGGGACTTAGCCAGTCAACATCGATTCCAGATTGTGCCCAAACTTGATCTACCAATGCCTTGATATCTACTTCTTGTTCCGCATTACCAAAGTAGGCTGCCGTTTGAGAGCCGTCGTCATTGGAAACGATGATGGGCTGAACGGTGACTCGCTCGACGATCGATTGGCCTGATCCCGGGTTCCAATCGTCGGTTGTGTTATCTTCCGTCCGAGCGCTCGGGTAGGCTTCGTCGAGAAAAGAGCCAGGGAAGTGATCATGATCTTCATCATCACCGTGATTGTCGTGACCATCAAGATCGATATGATCATCGTCATGATGATCTTCGAATTCATGATCGTCTGTGTGGATTTCGGCCGTTTGATGCTCAAGATACTCGATGAAATCAGAGGCTAGTCGACCAGAGTCAGATGCCATCAGCAGTCGCGATTCCAAAGTTTGAAACCTGAGTCGTCGATTGATTTGGGGAATGCTCTTGGTCTTCATTGAAACATTGCCTCATTGGAATCGGGAAGCTAATCGGTAAATAACTCAGGCACTTGTAATATACGTCAGTTCCTGAAAAAGAGGGTAAAAATGGGAGGGATACACCCGTTAATATTGCACAGTCTGCTCCCCTAAGCCTATGCATTTATCGACCTTGATGCCTTTGACGACCACGACGAATGTGGTGACTTCCAGCCCTGGATGAGTGGCGCGCTAAGACGAGATGCTCTATCTTCGTTTTGTAGATCGCGCCGGAGTTCTGCTCTTGGCGGTCGGTTGCCTTTTGGGTTTGCCGTTGCTGGCACCTTTTCCCGTGGGCTTTCCAGCTTTTCGTGGACGGGATGAGAAAGTTGCTTCCTTGCGAGCGCCTTGGATCGATTCGACGCGTTTGGGGTTATCTGCTTGGCCCGTCAGTTCGTAGAGAAAGCGACTGACAAAAGTCGGTCGTGATTTGCCCCATTTTTTGCGTTCCAGAGGCAAGGACAGCGAGAGTTCGTCTTCGGCTCGAGTGACACCGACGTAGCAAAGCCTTCGCTCCTCTTCGACATCATCGCCATTGTCTGCCAGAGAGCGTCGGTGGGGCAGAACTCCCTCTTCCATGCCGACCATATAGACGATTGGGAACTCGAGGCCCTTGGCGCTGTGATAGGTCATCAGCGAAACCGCGTTGTAGTTATCCTTTTGCTTGCCATCTTCGCCAAACTCCTTGCCTACCAATGCGACCTCCTCCAAAAATCCAGTCAGTGTAGGTTTGCGACGGGGATTCGCGTAGTCGGCCAAAGCATTGACGAACTCTTCGACCGAAGCCTTACGAGCGTCAAGTTCTTCAGGATCGGTGTACATGCGGCCCAGTACGCCAAAGTAGTCGATTTTGGCGATTAAATCTCGCAGCCCTTGCACGAGCTCTGGCTTGGTGCCCTTCTCCGCTGCGGGCTCCACGCCCATCGCAGCTCTCAGCTCGGTAATAATATGGTGCAATCTATTAATTCCAGTTTGGGCGTTGATTGGAAGCTTGGCCAAAGTGGCGGCTTCCAGCATGACTTCCCAAATCACACGTCCTTCTTGAACCGCCGTGTTCATCAGAGTTTCAACAGACTTAGCACCAATTCCGCGCTGCGGGAAATTGATAATTCGCAACAAAGCGACTTCATCGCGGGGATTTTCGATGACTTTAAGGTAGCTCAATAAGTCCTTGACTTCTCGACGGTCAAAAAACGATTGCGTTCCAACCAACGAATAAGGGATTTTGAACTTACGCAAAGATTGCTCGAAGACACGCGGTTGCTCGTTGGTCCGAAATAGAATCGCAAAGTCCCGAGGCTCGCGCGTATGCGACTCGATAACGCGTAAAATCTCCTCCGAGATCTTCTCTGCTTCTTCGTTCTCATTCTTGAACTGAAGGATTCTCGGCTTCTGACCACCCATGCGCGCTGGACGCAATACTTTGTCATGGCGTGTCTTGTTGTGAGCGATCAACTCATTGGCCATGTGCAGGATGGCAGATGTACTGCGGTAGTTTGCTTCTAGACGCACGATCTTTGCGTCGCGCCAGTCCTTTCCGAAGTTCAAGATGTGCTGTACTTCCGCTCCACGCCAACCATAAATGGACTGATCGTCATCGCCTACAACGCAGATGTTGCGATGATCGCGAGCTAGCTGTTTGATGATTTGATACTGAGATTGATTGGTGTCTTGGTATTCGTCGACCAAAATGTGATCGTACAGGCCTGCTTCCTGAAGACGAACTTCTTCGTTCTCACTTAGCAGTTCTTCGGTAAGCAATAACAAGTCATCAAAGTCCATCGCGCCAGCGAGCTTGACCGCTTGTTGATATCGCGAGTAAGCCATTGACGCGACGTGCTCGGCGTCGGTACGCGCTTGAAACGGAGCCGCATCGGGTTTAACTCCTGAGTTCTTCCAGCGGCTAATATGGCTGAGTAGATCTCCGGGTTTGAGCATTCCGGAGTGTACATGCAATTGCCTTAAAACATCACGTGCAACCGACTCTTGGTCTCCACGGTCGTAAATAGCAAAATGATCGGGATAGCCCAAGGTGCGAGCATGCCGTCGAAGAATACGCACGCAATTGGAATGAAAAGTACCAATAACGGGTTTGTTGTCCGCGTCCGCGTCTTTGCCCCACTTGGGCTTCTGAGGCCGACCGAGCATCGAGGAAATTCGCTCCCGCATCTCCTTGGCAGCCTTATTCGTAAAGGTTACAGCCAGAATTCGATTGGGACGGATTCCATTCCGAATCAAATTCGCGATGCGAAATGTAACCACTCGGGTCTTGCCTGACCCGGCACCGGCCAGGACCAAGAGGGGGCCTGACAGTGTTTGCACTGCTTCGTTCTGCTCTGGGTTCAATCCATTCATGCTGGAATATTACTATCCAGCATGCATTTGGTCAGGTACCCCGCGTTCGCTGCCGATCAAGTGGAAGGAACCGACACGGATTTGGTGTTGCGAAACTTACATGAAAACCTAGAATCTCGGTTCGATCATTGGGAGCTGGACCTCCATAGGCCTTAGAAACCCTGAAATCTAGGTGGAAATGCCATTTTCCTCCCCAACCTCCAACTCCTGAAAACGCTGAATTGATCTCGAAAAGGCCAATACCATGAAAGTTGTTTCCTCCATCGGTGCTTTGAAGTACCGTCACCCTGACTGCCAAGTTGTGCGTCGCCGCGGCCGAATTTACGTCATTTGTAAGAGCA